>JAGQQG010000110.1 GCA_020426325.1 Planctomycetaceae bacterium
TGTGCTGGCTGGGACGAAGCCGTCCTCGACGGCATCTACGCAGCATTCCAAGCCGCTTGAACGTGCGATTGCCGTGCAGTTACCGCTCATCTGCCGAACGCAATCGTTCGACAAGATCCGGAAGATTCTCCACGATCAGGTTTGGCGGTGGGTTCGCGTGCTCGAAATCGGCTCGCGTGCAGATGCCGGTCAAAATGCCTGCGGTCCAAAGGCCCAGCGGAATCGCACCGGAAATGTCCGTTTCATAACGATCACCAACCATCAGCGCCTCGCCGGCGGTCAAATTCAGCCGCGTCAGGGCCTGCTCATACATCCCACTGTTTGGCTTGCCGATCACGAGCGGTTGCTGACCGCTGGCAGTGGTCAGAAGCGCCAGAATGCTCCCGGCTCCTGGCAGCGGACCTCGCTCGCTGGGAAAGTCGCATCGGAGTTCGTTCCAATGAACCGGGCACCGCCGCGAATGGCGAGTGTCGCGTTGGCCAGTTCTTCGTAGGTCAATTTGAAATTGATCCCCGCCACAGCGTATGCCGCGGCTTGGGGATTGCTCGTCAATTCAAACTCATTCTTCTGCAGCGCGAGTTTCAATCCGTCCTGCCCGACCACAATGGCCGGGCCGCGCGGCCAGCCATGATCGGCGACCTGCCTGGCCAGCCAGCAGGCGGTCGCCTCGGCGTTTCCCAAAACCTGATCTGGCCGTACGTGAATGTCCAACTCAGCCAGACGCTCGGCAAACTGTTCGGGGGTCTTACTGGCATTGTTCGTGACGAACAGAAACACTCGTCCAGTCGCCGTCAAGTAATCGATCGCATCCTGAACGCCCGGCAATGGCCGGGCTCCGACGTAAACTACGCCATCCATATCGAACAACACACCCCGTACCGTACGCAATCCGGCAAGCTCTCGACTCATGAACTGCGCCCTCTCGCACCGCGTTTGATTTGACCTGGTACCGGTATTCGCTCTCGCGCCGCCACTTGGCAGAATCGAGCACGCCAGATCGGAACCTGGTCGGAGCGCTCAAGTGGCTTATTCAATTATGCAAGGATCCAGAAATCCAACAAGACACGCTCAACTGACGGTCTGGAAATCGCTGCGTGCAATCCCGAACCGTACTGCGCCATTCAGCCTGATACGAACGAAAAGGCCAACTCTTTGATGTGGGAGTTCATCGTGAACGTGACCACTTTTCGTGGTCTGTGCCGCTACAATGTGGACAGCGTAGGGTCAAAAAACTAAACCGACGGCAACCTGATATCATTTGTAGGTCTTGTTGTAATTGCGGAGAGTCTGTGGTGATGCGACGTTTTTGCCGAGCACGAGCGATCGTCGTTGTCTGCGTTGTCGTGTACATCGTATCGGCCGGTCTGGGCAGTTTCGCGATCGGTCGTGCCTGTGGAAATGATGGCAAAGATGAAGGGACTCTGTACTTTCGCGAACAAGTGGAGCCCATCTTGCGCAAGCGATGCTACGGCTGTCACTCACATCTGTTCGGTGAGATGGAAGGGGGATTGACGCTGGATTGGCGAAGCGGCTGGGAAGCCGGAGGCGGACGCGGTCCGGCGATTGCGCCCGGCAAACCCGAAGAGAGCCTGCTGATTCGCGCGATCAGCTACACAGATGCGGTCTTGCAGATGCCGGACGTGAAACTTCCCGACGAAGAAATCTCGGCGCTGACAGAGTGGGTCCGCCGGGGTGCTCCTGACCCGCGAACGGCCAAGCCCGAAGGTTTGATTGCAGCCGATGCAACTGACTGGTGGTCGCTGAAGCCTCTCGTCCGGCCGCCCGTGCCGGATCAGGGTGAGCGCAATCCGATCGATGCTTTCATTTTGAATCGCCTGGAGTCGAAAGGACTTTCACCGGCTGATTTGGCGGATCGGCGGACGCTGATTCGGCGGGTGACGTTTGATCTGCACGGGCTCCCGCCGACGATGGACGAGACGGACGCGTTTGCAGCGGATCATCGCGATGATGCGTATGACAGCCTGGTGGATCGATTGCTGGATTCCCCGCGGTACGGCGAGCGCTGGGCGCGGCATTGGTTCGACACGATTCACTTCGCCGAATCCCACGGATTTGAGCATGACGTGTTCCGTCCGAATGCCTGGCGGTATCGGGATTACGTCATCGACAGCTTCAACCGGGATACGCCTTGGGACCGGTTCATCCGAGAGCAATTGGCGGCCGACATCTTCTTCCCCGATCAGCCCGAACTGACCGTTGCGCTCGGCTATCTGGGAGCCGGTCCGTACGACCACAGCGCGGCCTCGACGGCGCCGATGTCTTTCGAGTACCTCGATCGGGACGACCTCGTGACGCAGACCATGGGGGCGTTCGTCAGTACAACTGCCAATTGCGCCCGCTGCCATGCACACAAGTTCGACCCAATTACGCAGGAAGATTACTACGCGCTCCAGGCGGTGTTCGCAGGGATCGGCAAGGGGGATGTGCTGTTCGACAGCGATTCCGCAATCGCGGCAGAGCGGCGTCGCTGGAAGGTCCTGCTAGCAGCCGCTGAGGAAGGCCGGGCAGACGTGCTACTGCAACCGGACAATCTGGCGATGGTTGCGGAGTGGGAGGCGGCACACGGGAAATCAGCCGTGTGGCGACCGCTTAACTTCGAGCCTAACACTTTGGTCTCGTCAGATGGTGCGACGCTGCAGCGACTCGAAGACGGCTCCATCCTGTCAACCGGGACGCGTCCCGATAAGGATATCGTCACTGTCAGGACTGGAACCGAATTGTCGCGAGTCACAGCGATTCGACTGGAGGTACTGACCGATGATTCATTGCCTCACACAGGTCCAGGACGGCAGGACAACGGGAATCTCCATCTCTCGGAATTCCAGTTCGAGATTGTTCATCCAGGATCAACGGAAGGCGAAGCTTCAACAATCAGCCAGGCAACCGCCGACTTTGATCAGGCTGGATGGACCATCCGGCACGCAATTGACGGCAATGACGCAACAGCATGGGGCATCCATCCGAAAGTTGGCGAGCCACATCAAGCCGTGTTTGTGCTGGACTCGCCTCCGAAGATTGAACCGGGCGACACACTTGCGATTACGCTTAAGCAACTTCACGGGCGCAGTCACCTGATCGGACGATTCCGGCTATCGGTGACTGACGGTCCTCCAGAAGACGTCGTCACCCTCCCGGCGGATGCTCTTGTTGCGCTTGATGTTTCTACTGGCGAGCGCACGACCGAGCAACAAACAGCGCTCGCGGCTGCGGTGTTGAGGCTTCGCGCTGAGCAGGAGCTGCAAGGACTGCCGTCACAGCAAGGAGTATATGCGGCGGCAGCGAAGGCGGAAAGTGAACGCGGCGTGGTCATCTACGACGCGCCGCGTGAAATTCGGGTTCTGAAACGCGGTGACCTCAATCAGCCGGGCGAGGTCGTCGGTCCGGGCGCGTTGACGGCGGTTTCAGCAATCGTCGATCTGCCCGCGCGGTTCGATCTGACGGAAACGCAACCGGAGGCTGCCCGCCGGGCTGCGCTGGCCGAATGGCTGGCTGACACGCGGAATCCTTTAACGTGGCGCAGCATCGCGAATCGCATGTGGCATTACCATTTCGGCCGCGGGTTGTGCGATACTCCGAGCGACTTCGGCCACATGGGGGGCGTGCCGAGCCATCCGGAACTTCTTGACTGGCTGGCCTGCGAACTCCGCGACAGCGGCGGGTCGCTGAAACATCTGCTTCGTTTGATCTGCATGAGCGAGACCTATCGGCGTACATCGCGACCGACGGAGCAACAGGTGAACATCGACCCTGAAAACCGGCTGCTGGCGAGGATGTCGCGGCATCGGCTGGACGCCGACAGCTATTATGACGCCGTGCTGTCAGTCAGTGGACGGTTGGACCTGACGATGGGTGGCCCGGGCATTCAACACTTCTCCACGAGTCCCGGCGCGCAGTTGACCCCCGTATTGGATTACAACGACTTTGACTGGGACAGTCCGGGCGCGACGCGCCGTGCTGTTTATCGAGTCGTCTGGCGGGGAATTCCGGATCCACTGTTTGATGCCCTCGACTTTCCTGACCTGGGCCTGACCGCTCCAAAGCGTGGTTTCTCGGTATCGGCGCTACAGGCGCTGGTACTGCGCAATAACCGCTTCGTGCTGCATCACGCAGAGCATATGGCGCGGCAGATTGAATTAATGGAAGCGACGTGTTCCGAGCAGGTCCGTACTGTGGTCCGTCGCTCATGGCTCCGTGACCCGACGCCCTTGGAGGCCGAAGCATTGATGTCGTTGGCGGAGGAGCACGGTTTAGCAGCGGTGTGCCGGCTGTTACTGAACAGCAACGAATTCTTGTTCGTGGAGTAGGCGATGGAGATGAGCAAACACCGAGCGCGGACCGCACGGCGTGAATTTCTGGCTCAGGCCGGAGGCGGCTTCGGGGGGCTCGCTGCGATACATTGGCTCAGTCGACAACTGCCCGGCGCGGAATCTCCACTGCCGGAGTTAAACGGCGGGCTCCATCATCCGGCAAAAGTTCGCCGCGTCATTCAGTTATTTATGAACGGCGGGGCGAGTCCGATGGATACGTTCGACTACAAGCCGGAGTTGGAACGGCTGCACGGCGAAATGATCGGCCCAAAAGAGAAACCAGAAGGATTTACCGGGGCGGTCGGGGCGGTGATGAAGAGTCCGTTCGAGTTCGCACAACACGGCGAGACGGGCCGGTGGGTGAGTTCAGTGTTTCCACATCAGGCGGAGATAGTGGACGATCTTGCCTTCCTGATGGCGATGACGACGAAGACCAATGTGCATGGTCCCGCGAGTTACATGATGAACACCGGCTTTCTTTTGCCGGGGTTCCCCTGCATGGGGGCCTGGATTTCGTACGCCCTCGGCAGCATCTCGGACAACCTACCTGAATTCGTCGTTCTGCCAGACGCACGGGGGCTCCCTTACAATCAGAAAGCAAACTTCAGTGCCGGGTTCCTGCCGGCGCGGCATCAGGGCACCGTGGTCAACGCTGGCAGTCCGCAGCCAGTCCCCGACCTGTTTGCCGATTCGCAGTATAGATTCGCAACCGGCGAGGCAGACGCCGATACCATGGCGCTACTGCAACGCATCAATCAGCACCACTCGGAGGAGCGTCCCTCCGATTCCGATCTGCTGGCGCAGCTGGCTTCGGGGGAACTGGCGGCGCGGATGCAGCTCAGTGCACTGGAAGTCTTTGATCTCACGAGCGAATCGGAAGCGACCCACTCGGCGTACGGGCTCGATCAGTCCGAAACGGAGGAGTTTGGTCGCCGCTGTCTACTGGCCCGGCGGCTGATCGAGCGCGGCACGCGGTTCGTTCAGGTATGGAGTGGACCACAGGGCGCGGTGAACAACTGGGACAATCACGCCGACATTCAAAAGGAGCTGCCACCGATCGCCCGGAACGTCGACCAGCCGATCGCAGCGCTGATACGAGATCTGAAGTCATGCGGGCTGCTGAGCGATACGCTGGTGATCTGGACAACCGAATTCGGTCGTACGCCCTTCGCGCAGAGCAGCGTCGGACGGGATCACAACGGTGGCACCTTTGTCACCTGGCTCGCCGGAGCGGGAATCAAGGCCGGCGCCAGCTACGGCCGGAGCGATGATCTCGGCTATCAGACGGCGGAGGGAAAAACTTACTGCTACGACCTCCACGCGACCATCCTGCACCTGTTGGGGATCGATCATCAACGCCTCACATACCTCACGGGGGGCATTGACCGTCGTCTAACCGACGTCCATGGCCACGTTGTGCATGAGATACTGGCATAGCGTGCTACCGCTGTCTCAGCCGTCTGCCCGTAGGGTCAAAAAACTCCGCCGAACGTAAAACTCCCTGAAACATGGGACTTTTGGCCCCTCAGCGTCTTCCATCTCAGCCGTTTGATTGCCTCTGTCGGTACCGGACACTGGCCATTTTTGGTGCCGAACTTGACCTTCCTGCTCCAGCCTTGTCACATCCTGCTTGCCGCAATCCGCAGACTCGGTTGGGACGACGGAATCGTCATTGGTGATGCAGAACCGGAGCATCGACCGTCCTCAGCCCCTGCACTGCCGAACCTCCGCTGCCACCTTGTGAATCGGTACAGCATTCCGTTGAGTCACAGCTGTCCGCAAGTCCCTTTGGACCCCGAGCACCGTAGCAAATGCCAAATTCTCAAATGAGCAATGTCGAAATGACCTGTATGCGCAAGCAGATTCGACTTCCTCTCCCGATCGGCTCGTCTTAAGAGCGCAAGCGAGGAAAGATGTAAAGCCGCCGTAGAACACACTCTTGCGGCATCAGTTTAGGATGCCGTCGGTGACACTCAGCGCCGCGAATAGCATCGTCGTGCCGTGGCGTTTGTAGTCATGTGTCATTGTCCCCAGCCGCCCCGGATCTATGGGCAGGCTTTTCTGTGTGCGATCCAGTGCTTGAATCTGACTCTTCTCATCAACCGACAGCACCAGGGCATGCTCAGGTGGATCGAGGAACAGACCGACGACGTCCACGAGCTTCTCGGCGAACTTCGGATCGTTCGAGAGCTTGAAGGTCTTCACTCGATGCGGCTGCAATCCATTGTCGCGCCAGACCCGCTGCACGGTCGCCTTGCTGCAACCAACCGCCTTGGCCATCGAGCGTGTGGACCAATGCGTGGCATCGGGCGGCGTCTCCTGCGTGGTCTTGCGAATGATCTCCGCTTCATGCCGGATTCGAACCACCGGCGGATGCCCGGGTCGCGGCGCGTCCTGTTTCAGCGACGCCAGTCGTTCGCCAGCGTCTTGCTCGGCGAAACGATTCCGCCAACGACTGACCGTCTCGCGTTTGCAGCCGAGTCGAGCGTCAATATCCCTGTTCAGCATCCCCTCGGCAGCCCACAGCACAATCTTGGCTCGCAGCACCAGTCGCGCCGGAGTGCTGCGACCACGCGACCACTTGGTCAAGACGGTCCGTTCCTCTTCGGTCAATCCAATCGCCACTGCCACTCGCATGAAGTGATCCTCCCTTGATGAAGGATGAAACACCACACAAAATAAGACCGCCCAAAAGTGAGACACTACACTAGCGTGCTCCCGTCGTTACTCCAGCCAGTAGGAATAGAGACTCGCATTGCTGAGGGTCAATCTCAGGGCGACTGCCTGACCACCCAACGTGGCAATATCTCCGGTTTTCCATCGCACGGGTTCTTTGGGAGAATCGACTTTGAGTGGCTCTGAGATGGCGACCGCTTCGTTTTCAGAGTTCAAGAGTTCGACTTGTAAGTTGCCCTCATCAGCATCTGCATTCACGTACAGTGCTCCATCGGGAAGGAGAAATCGTTTTGTCAGCAGTTGCCCTCCCTGTTCACCTGCATCGAGTGAGACAAAGCCATCGCGGCGCAGAACGGTCAGACAGATCCCGCCGACGTCGCGACTGCGCTCGGGGATCAGGTCAACTGTTCCATCCGGATATGCCCCCATGTACTTGAATGTGCTCCGCCACTTCAGGCCGGTGTAGTAGAACCACAATTCGTCATCACGAATGATGGCAGTTGAAGGCGGCAAAAGTTGGGTCAGGTCGTACGCTCCGGAGTCGAGACGTGATGGCCCAATGAAGGTTTGGCGATCGCCGAGTCGCTGCCAGTTTTTGAGATCCCGGCTGCAAACAAGCTGGATGAGTTGGAATCCATCCGTGTTGGGATAGTTGGGCACGGGTCCGACAGCATGATACATGGCGGGCATTCCGATATAGAGATCCTCATACCGGAAGACCCCCATGTTGTAGACGTCAACATTGTAGAACGCCGGATCGTTATAGAAGTTCTGCTGGAGTGTGGGATCTGCCATGCGCTCAGCAATGTGCTGTCGTCCGAGTTCCTGATCCCGATCGTCGGCTTGAAACACAATTCCCAGATCGTCCCAGTTTTCAAAGTCCCTGCTCGTCGCCACGGCCACAGCACGACCGTGTTCACCGCCGCGTTTAACGGTATGGATGAACAGTCCCGCCAGAGCATCGAAGCTGAAGTTTCCCTCATCGGAGCTGGGGACCATTTCGATATCGAGCTTCGTCCAGTCCGCACCATCAGGCGAGACGGCGAATCCCTGATTCAGCAGCGGCGCCTTGAATCGTCGTTGCGGGTCCGGGTCGAGCGGGTCGAGCGTGGCCAGCATGATCGGCATATTCGTCGGGGAACCTGTTGACCAGTTTAGTCCGTCACGACTCTCCCACAGATTGTCATCGATCGTGATTACCCACAGTTTGTAAGTCTGCGAATTCTCATCCCAGACGGGAGCGGAGCGAGTCTGGATGGACTTCGTCGGCTGTGGGCTGCGGATGACGGCCCCGCGTTTGACCGGCTGATGCATCGTGCGGTGCAGATTCGTGACCTCTGCAACTCCGTGGTCGTCGAGGAAGAGTTGGCGTCGACCAACTGTCACTTGAAAGTCATCGGACGATCCCGTGGCCGGAAGACTGGTGAGAGCCATCAGCAGACAAATTCCGATCAGAGCCCTGAACCTGAATGCTCGCGGGAGCCGACAGTACTGCTGAAGGGATGGCATTTGGTTGCTTCCTTGATGCTGACATTTCAGAAGGACGACGAGGCTCGTGTTCTTCACAGTCTGTTGAACATACAGCCACGACACGAGTCAAACAGCCCAAATCTCGCCGGAGAATTCCTCATCGACACTCTCGGTAGCGGAGTGTCATTCCAGGCATTGAACACCCGGTAACGACTCGACGGACATTATCGGTCGACTTCTGTCGCGGTACAGGCGAATTCGAGACGCGTCGTGACTTTGCCCTCGACGGAGACCTTTGCCTTCAAGAAGAACGCGTCCTGCAGTCGTTCGGTGAGGGTGACTTCGATGTCGAGCGTATCGCCGGGGCGGACGAGTTTGCGGAACTGGACGTTGTTCATGCGTGTTGCCACCGGCACTTTGTTGCCTGCAGCCTCCATCGAATGGGCGATCAACACGGCTCCCGCCTGCATGGCCGCCTCACATTGCAGAACCCCGGGCAATACCGGGAAATCCGGGTAATGACCACGAAACACGTCCAGATCTGATGTGATGTCCTTACGTGCGTGAACCGACGTCTCGTTGATCGACACGATCTCATCGAGCCACAGAAACGGAGGTCGATGCGGAATGAGTTTTTGAATTTCGTCGCGATCCATTCGGATGATTTACCATCATGGTTGATTATCAGGTTGCTGGGGTCGGCAGCAATTTTATCTGTATCGTCTGTAGCTGTCCTGCACGATCGACATGAAGTGTGATCGAATCCTGCGATCTTTCCACCAACTCTTGCAGCCAATCGGCTCCGCTGGTGATTTTGTTGCCTGGTGGATACAGGCGATCGTTTGGCTGAATCCCTGCACGGGCAGCTGGTGAGCCAGGGACGATGCTGGTGATAATAACTGTCTGCGGTTCGTCGGGATTGATTCGCCAATGAACCCCGAGACGCACAGGATGACCGCGCAGGTAAACTGTCATGTCAAGAGGTTCGTCGATCCCCTGTCTCACGATCTGTAATCGAACCTGGCTTTCTGCTTTCAGAACGGCGTCTCGCAGATTATTGACCATTGAAGGAGTGGCACCGTCGATGCTGTTGATGAGGTCCCCTTCCAGCAAGCCAGCCTCAGCTGCCGGAGAATCAGGAACCACATGCGTAACGAGAAACGGTTCGTCAGGTGAGTTCCTTTGTTGCCAGGCCAGTCCCAGGCGAGGTTTGGGCTTTGGGGCCGCATCGACCAGCTTGGACTGCACTTCACCTGACGACCCGCCTCGGAAACTCCCTAGATCGTCGGTGTCCGCAACGATCCGCGTGAGGTCGTACATCATCTGTGCGAGACGATGCAGACCGTCGTAGTTCAACCTTTCCACGTCATCACTGGGGCGGTGATAGTCCGGATGCTCACCCGTGTGGAGCATGAGGTATGGGATCTGACGCTGGAAGAATGTCCAGTGGTCGCTGTCGTCACGATGCGACGGATCAAGGTCGATATTCAGTCGGGACTGCTGATTGGCAAACGCGACACAACGTCGCAACCCGGCAGCCGTGTTGCACCCATAGGTGATCACCCGGTCGTTCCGCATCCGTCCGACCATGTCAGCGTTGATGACGAGACGGACTCGTTCCAGCGGCACGGTTGGATGTTGCACCCAATGTGCGGAGCCGAGCAGGCCGGCTTCCTCGGCATCCCAAAGTGCGAAGAGAATTGTCCGCTGTGGTGACGGTTCGAGAAGTGCCAAGGCTTCCGCGACTTCAAGAATCGCAGCAGTTCCACTGGCATTATCGTCCGCCCCGTTATGGATCTGTCCTAACGGACCGTAACTGTTTGTCGACTTGCCATACCCCACATGATCGAAGTGGGCTCCCACGATGATGACTTCCTGGTCCCTGCCCGATTGACTTCCGGGCAAGAGTGCCAGGATGTTTCGATATCCCTGACCAAACTCCTGAAAGTAATCCCCGTCATCGCCCGCGGGAGTAAGCCCCAGATTACGAAACTGCTGTGCCAGATAGGTTGCTGCTGCGTGTCCTCCTCGCGTGCCCGCAGATCGTCCTTCCAGAGTATCACTGGCCAGGAAGGCGACATGCTGTTTGAGGTCATTCAGCCGGATCGATTCGCGACCGACGGAGGGGGTGGCTGCATGTCCGCGATCGACTGTCGCTATCAGTAAGAGAAAAATCGTCAGGTGAACCTGCGCGATTCGAGGCATCCGCGCAGGAACAGTCATCGAGTGTCTCCGTAAATTGTTCATCGATGAGAGCGCCCGCATTCGAAACCATCAGAGCCGGAAACGCAGAGCTATGACGGCAGGTGAAGAAGACCGTATTGGGAATGGATTTCGAGTTCTTGAAGATTGCTGCATTTGCCGACACAGGCAATCTTGTTCATGCACCGAGCGATGCCAGGAACTTCGTCAACCATAAGATAGCACCCACAACGACCCAAGCCCCCAGGAATCCGAGCAATCCGACGCGGCTCGGTTTGGGAATTTCGATGCCGTCGATGGGGATGAGTTTGCCTGTTTCCGGGGGGAGTGGGTTTTCCGGGAGTGTGCAAGGCGAGTCGACATGTTCTCCCGGCCGAACGGGAGTTCGAATGAGTGTGTAAAACAGGTTGAGCTTCTCCTCTGAAGTTTTTCGTGAAACGAGACTTGTGACGATCCCTGCGATCGCGCCGGAGGACAGGTACATAACGTATTGCCACGGAACACTCGTCTTGCTTCCGTATTTGGTGAAGGGGGCCACGCTCCACAGCCATTCTCGAAACCGACTCGGCAGAAAATCGATGTTCTCCTGCCAGAAGGCTCCGTCTCCCATCGACTGTAAGAAGCCCAATGGCGAGTGCGTCTGTGTGAGATACCACGCGATCATTGTGGCCAGAGTGGACGCCCAGACACCCGCAGGGGTGAAGCCACGCCAGACAATTCCAAACCAGAAGGCCAGTCCGATGAACGCGGGAATGGCATTCACGTAGGTGTTCAGGATCTGGATCGCATCGGTGAACTGACTCATCAGAGCCAATGCGAACACAACGATGGTTAAACCTGCGAAACGGCCCACCCAGACGTAGTGTTTCTCAGACCCTTTTTTGTAGAGATAGCGTTTGTAGATGTTCTCCGTGAACAATCCAGAGGCCACGACCATCTGGGCATCGCAAGTACTCATGATGGCTGCGAGCAGCGCCGCAAAGAGCAGGCCGATCAACCCGTGTGAGATCCGCGGCAGGATGTCGTGAGCCGCCACTCCGAAGACCTTGTCAGCGAAGTCCTTCATCAACTCCGGCTTGTCGTTCAGGTCAGCGAGCGTCTCCGGCGACATGAACTCGCTCCCCGGTGTGAGATAAATAATCACGCAGGCCAAACCAGTAAACGTCCAGGCAATCGTGCACAGCCGTTTGATGAAGTTTCCCATCGTGAAACCGAAGCGACCTTCGAATTCGGTCTTACCCGCCCCGCAAACGCCCATGATATGTGGCTGACAGACGATCGCCACCAGTGCGTTGATGGACAGCATGATCACGTAGAAGATCGTGATCGGCTCCTGACCCATGGCTTTGGCGAGATCGAGTGTGAGCGTGAGGCTCAGCAGGGTCTCACCACTGCGACCAGGCACTCCCTGATGCAGGGCTGCGAATCCGCTGTCCAACCCGGTCACCTGTGCCGCGTAGTAAAGCGAGAACGGAAGCAGCAGGAATGAGAAAATGATTGTCAGAATGCCCTGCACGAAGTCAGTCACGACCGCCGCCCCCAATCCGCCCGCCATGCCATAGATGACAAACATCACGGTCATCGCAGCGATGGCGTAATTCATCTGGAAGGCCCCTCCCGTCATGCCTTCGACCATTTTCGCCCCCATGAACAGGGCTGCAGCGATGAACACAATCGAGATGCACATCCCCAGAAATGAGTAAAGGAGAGCTGTCGATCGATCGTATCTGGCCTCGAAGAAATCGCTGGTCGTCAATGCCCGCATGCGACGGAACACGGGCGCAAGAATCCAGTAAAACGGTGTCGCCCACAGCCAGAGGAACTGGTACCAGATGCCCGCCAGACCCACCCGGAACGATCCCGCAGCGACAGAGACCGCCTGTTCACTGCTGGTGCCCGATCCGAATGCGAAGAACATCATGAAAACCTTCCCGAACCGACGGCCTCCCATAAAGAAATCGCTCATGTCGTGCACCTTGCGGTACGACCACAGGCCGATCGCCAGGATGCCGAACAGGTAAAGACAAAGGACAATCCAATCGAGCCAATGAAGACCAAGCCACATAAGAAACACCAATCAGTGAAGGCGTGTACGAGAAGTGTGATAGCCTACCGTTGATGCGGATCGCCCGCAATTAGGGCGACTTGATCAGTCTTGCCCGGATCGCGATTTGCCATAATCCCTGTGAGGCAGCCTGTTCACCGTTGATGACTTCGACCGGATGTCCGAGGTACTGGAGAGCCTTTTCATATCGAGAGACCAATGCATCCGACCCGACGAGTGTGATTGGTTGAATTGGAGGCAAATCGTCGAGTGCGCTGCGGACTTCGTTGCCGATGAGCAATCCCGAGAGATAGTCACTCTGAGCAGAACCAGACAGTTTGCCGAACAGCCTCAGACCTCGGACTCCGAACAACTGGTGGAGCAATCCTCCAGCTCGGTTCGAGTCGTCGAGCCCTTGCAGAAAGGCCGATTCGCTGGGTTGTCGTTCTTCGAGTGTACGGGACAGGATGCTGTGATTTGAGAGAACCTGAAACAGTTCCCCAGTGAGATAGGTCTGAAATGCCGTGATCACACCGTTCTCGAGTCGGACCCATTTGGAATGGGTCCCCGGAAGACAGACGATCTGTGATTCTCTCAGATTCAGGCCAACGATTTGCGTCTCCTCTCCACGCATCACATCGGGAACATTGACTGAATCATCCGAACGGACACCAGGAACAATGAAATACTCCGTGTTCGGAATGCGGTACAGGTTCGCACCGAGGTCGTCCTTATTCACCGGGCAGGCGACGTACGGAGCCTCACTCCATCCCTGCTGACTGCCGACCATTCCACAGAGAATGACGGATGCTGTGGGCGCCCCGTCGATCCAATCGCCGAAGTGCTCACGAAATGCAGCCTCCCATTCACGGTTTTTGATGTTCAACAAGCCGATCCGGCGGTGACGCTGCTCGATGACCGTTCCCATGTGGTCATACCGAAACGCTCGCGCATTCGTCGTGCCCCAGTCAACTCCGATGAGTGAAGTCATGCTCATGTCAACTCGTCAATTTCCGGGAACCTGAGTGAATGATCGCGTGTCCTGCACGGTAACGCAGGCTGCTGTTGCCTGTCTTGCATGGTGTTCGTAGTGTAGTGGTCTGGCATACGACTTTGTGACAGTCGTGGTGAGGGGTTCGATTCCCCCCGGACACCCTTGAGAGTGAAGTCTAGGACAACAAACGGCAAGGGAGTTAATGATGGTTTCAGCGGTGCTTCAACGACCGACGCTCGTGCTCAACCGCAACTGGCAGGCGGTGGGTGTCGCCACCGTTGCGCGGGCACTGGTGAAGGTCTTCGCAGATGGAGCTCGTGTTGTCGACCCTGCGGACTACCAGCAGTACACGTGGGATGACTGGTCGCGACTGCGTCCAGATGAGGATGAACTGTTCGTTCAGACCTGCCACTTCCGTTTGCGGGTGCCTGAGGTCATCACGCTTCGTGACTACGACCGCATCCCCGTGAACACGGTGACGTTCAGTCGTCGAAATGTGTTCAAGCGAGACCGATTCACGTGCCAATACTGTGGACGTCAGCCAGGCAGCGCCGATCTGACGATCGACCACGTCCTGCCTCGTGCTCAGGGGGGTACGTCAACTTGGGAGAACTGTGTTCTTGCGTGTGTCGAGTGCAACGGCAACAAGGCCGACCGCACTCCGGCTCAGGCTGGCATGAGACTCCGTAGCGAACCGACACGGCCAAACTGGCGGCCGCTCTACGCCTCCGATGGCGTGCGGATCGACAGTTGGCAGAAGTTCATCAACGAAGCGTTCTGGAACGTCGAGTTGGAGTCCTAGAACGACGGTCAGCAGTGATTCGCCGCTGACCGTCTTATTCTGATATCTCGGAGAGGGTTCAACGTGAACACACTGGCAGTACCGGACATCCGACTGCGCCCTTATCAGTCGGATGACGTCGACCGGCTCTTCGAAGCTGCTCGCGAGTCCGTGATTCACATGTCGCCGTGGATGCCGTGGTGCCACGCAGAATACTCACGCGGTGAGGCCGAAGTGTGGGTTGAAGGAAACTGCGGTAAGGCTGGAACTGATGAAGGGCACATCTTCGTGATCGAAGGTGCCGATGGACGGTTCCTTGGCGGATGTGGATTGAACCGTGTCGACACCATGCATCGATATGCGAATCTCGGATATTGGCTGAGACGGACAGCACTGAGACAGGGAATCGCCACTGCGGCTGTGCGGCTGTTGCGAGATTACGCTTTCGCCCGGACGATCCTGGACCGATTAGAGATCATTGTCGCTGTCCAAAACACGGCCAGCCAACGTGTCGCAGAGCGAGTCGGAGCAGTCCGTGAAGGGAAGTTGCGTGAAGCGTTGCTGCTTCACGGACAACGTCATGACGCTGTCCTTTACTCTCTCCTCCGGTCCGATCCACGCTAAATCATGAGTGCGATCAGGTTCGGGTGAGACTCGCGATCAGGATGCCGGTCGCGACGGAGACATTCAACGATGTCACGTTGCCCTGCGGTGTCAAGCGGCAGACGTCATCACAGTTCTTGGTCGTCAATTGCCTGAGCCCTTTCTGTTCGTTGCCCACCACCAGCAGCCACGGGCGGTCGTGAGGCACATCGGAGACGTCTTTCTCAGCATGTTCGCTCGTCCCGAGAACCCACAAACCAGCATCTTTAGCGATTTGCAGGGATCGGCTGAGATTGCTTTGAATCGAGAAAGGGACTGACTCCAACCCACCGGCAGCAACGTCATAGACGGTTGCTGTGAGCGGTGCTGAGTGATCCTTCGTCATCAGGATTCCTTTGACACCGAAAAAGGCAGCCGTCCGAAATATGGCTCCGACATTGTGGGGGTCCTGGAGATGATCGAAGGCGATCCAGAGACCATTGTTGGCAACGTCGCCAAACAACTCTCTTATCGAAGCATCCGTCTTCGGTTTGACGTCGGCCTCTCCAGCACCGGTTCGCCCATCCCCATCGGATTTACGTTTTCCGGTCGGAGGCTTGGGCCTTTGCACTTCAACGCGGATTCCGTGAGACTCCGCTGCCTGCGCGACCTTTCGCCACGCGGTGTCGACAGACTTCATCCCGATCCGCACGACAGACACATCTTGAGGACGAGATTTGATGGCTGCGAGCACACTATGGGGATTCCGGAGATGCAGTATCGACATGTTGCGATTCGTGGAGTAATTCGATCAATGTGGTGTGAGCGTTCCGTTGACGCTGCAGTTCATAGCACACAATGCCGGCAGCGACAGCCGCATTCAACGACTCGATCTGCCCGGCTTGCGGAATGTGAACCGTCGCATCGCAAAGCTGGAGCAACTCATCCGCAATCCCCGTGCTCTCATTTCCCATGATAATGGCTGCTGGCTGGTTGAAGTTCCAGTCGGACAGAGGCACGCCGGTCCGCATGGCCGTTGCAACGATCCGGACGCCCGAGTTCTTCAGAGTCTCAACCGTCGCTCGCAGGTTGCTCTGCTGAACAATCGGCAAATGATTGACAGCTCCCGCTGAACTGCGAGCGACTGCTGAAGTGACATCTGCCTGGTGACGATCACCGATCACGATTCCATGCATTCCGAGGACCTCAGCCACACGAATGATGGCTCCGAAGTTGTGGGGATCCTGGATGCGATCCAGAATCAGGATTGCGAGCGGTCCGTGTGTACGATTGAGTAGGTCCTGCAGACTGCTGAAGGGGAAAGGGGGCATTTTCGCCAGCAGCCCCTGATGGTCGTTCGCTTTGGACAGTTGCTTCAGTCGATCTGAAGTCGCAATCGTCACGGGGACATTGTGACGTTCAGCCAGTTGCAAGACTACACGCGAGTCATTTGCTGAAAGTTCCTCACTCGCGATGATTTCCAGAATGGGCCAGCGTTGTGCCCGGAGCGTCTCGAGAACCAGATGACGCCCCCATATCCAGCACCGTTGATGGTTGCCCATCACGGGTCGCTTTGGGGTCGAGTGACGTTGACGGGCTGACATAGTGCGAGGCTGATCCGTGCTCAGAGTTCAATCACGCAATCAGCATACTCTCCGCTGACGAGGACTGCATCATCCCGACCGCTGTTGATGGTCACGTCCCCTCGCAGGACAACATCTGCCTCAAATCGGACGCCCCCCTTCACCGAGAGCGAACGACATTCCTTCAACGATGGCGGTCCTGACGGAAACAGGGCGTCGAATTGGTCGAGCAACTTGTAATGTTCTCCATCGAGCTTCACGAGAGGCGGTTGTCCCTTTCTGGATTCGATCAACTTCAGGACAGCCCCAGATTCATCAGTTTCGTATGCGTCCGACCGCACTGCCAGCAGATCATTGGTCGTCTTAACAGGCGCGAAGCGGCTGCGGGGAATCAACACGGCTCCACTGCGATCGAAACACTCAATCGCTGCTCCCATCGCGGATTCGATCTGCAACACCGGCGGAGAATCGGGTTGTTGCGGATCGACAGGCTTGCGGTTTCGAATCAGCGGGAGTTGAAGTGCCCCGTGCTCTCGGTTGAGCGTGTCGCGGAGATGTTCGAGTTGAATCCAGAGGTTGTTCGTATTGAAGAATCGGTGAAGGCTGATGTCCTGAAAATGCTCCAGATGTTCTGCAGGACACTGAGCTGACTCACGAAGGACTAGCCGGTCATCTCCCACGCGACGGGCGAGATGACCGCCCTTCCGATCAACCTCAGTACGTGAGGCGACTTCCATGAGGAACGACTGTCCGGTCTCTGCGAAGTGCTGCAATATGCGCAGATCGACGGTCGCTCCAAGATTGTCTGCGTTCGAGACGAACAGGTAACGCACCCCCTGTGCGAGCAGCCGATCCAACAGCCGATCGTTCCCCAGCAGCGAGGGGTAAAGGTCACCATGGCCGGGTGGGCACCATTCCAGCCCCGGGTCGTCATCCCAGGAAACGGGCGTCAACGTATGGACATCGAGCTTGGGTACCTTGTTCTGAAGGAAGTCGATGGAACCGTCATCATTCACCAGTCCCGGGTACTGTTGAAGATGACGCAGACTGTCCTCTCGCGTGCTGAAACTGTTCATCAGCAGAAACACCGGTCGAGGCCCACCGGTCTCGCTTCGGAGGCGGATGATCTGACGTGCAATCAGATCGAGGAAAGTGTCCTGGTCCCGGACCGGCAACAGAGACTTCGGTCCGGCAAGCCCCATCCCGGTTCCGAGGCCCCCGTTAAGCTTGATGACTGCCAATTGATCCAGCAGGCTCTTGGAGTCCTCTGTCACTGCCGAGAGAGACGCGTAGCTGTTGACCTCTTCAATCGGCTGAATGTCGTGTTCGGCCAGCCATCCAGACTCACCCAGATGCAGGCGATCAACCGCGTTGACGAACGCTTCAATTGCAGGCTCAGAGACATTCTCAGCCTGCATTTTTTCGCGAACGAGCGATTTACGGCTGTTGTGATCGATCGACATGGACAGAAATAGGGTGAAACCAAAGGGACTATTCCCACCCTACTGCCTGAAGGTCAAATCTCGCAACCGATCAGGAGCGTATTCTCATCGACAGATCTCTACTCAGTTTCCGTTGCCGTTATTCTGGAGCTGTGCTCCGGCAATTCCGAAGAGTGCCCCTTCGATCAGGTGTCGTTCGATCAATGCACAGACGGCTTCGACCTTCGTGTACTGCAGGATCAACATATCGCCCGGCTGAATGATGATGTTCTCACTCTCCGGTCGACGGACCGCCTTGTAGAGGTCGACCTTGATCGGCATGCGTGTGCCGTTGGGAAGCTTACGAAGCACAACGACATGGCTCGCACTGAACGTGACATCCATGTTGAGAGCAGAGACTCCCCCGATTGATCGGGTGGTTCCACTCTGCGTCGATCGTGCAGACTGAGCAATAGAAATGGCTTCGATGATCCTCAAGTCGTAATCCCGCGGAAGTGTAAACTGTCCGCCACCGAGCAGGCCGCCAGTGTAGAAGACTTCCGTCTCTCGTGACTCGATGAAGACAATATCACCGTCCTCAAGAATGATGTCCTTTTCTGTGAATGCGGGGCGCTCTCCGTCAGACAGGCGGATCGGAATCTTGATCACGTTTTGGCTGTCGACCGTGGGGTCGAATCCATACAACTGATCCTGCCAGTCACCTTCTGAGTTCTCTGCGTTTGAGAGTTCCCACTCCGAGGGAATTGCCCCAATCGCCACTGGTGGGATTGTTGACTGGACATCAGGACTCCAACCTGGCTGAGCCTGGGGCATCGAGCCGTGTCCGACCATGGTTTGAACGCTGGTGGGAGCGTATGGTTGCTGAGGGACCGACATTGATTGACCGGTCGCATAGGCATACGCATTTGATGAATCCACGAGATTTGCAGCACTTCCTGGATATTCGGAGTGCCCCAGGCTCCACCCCGATGGAGACTGTCCCCGTACGATCGGTTTGGAAGTGTGTCCCCATACCGCTGGAGGAGCGGAGGAAGTCCGACGAAGTGACTCACTAGGATTGGCTGGTTGCGGCCAGATGGGTGACTGCGGCATCTGTGGTTGAGGAACAGATCGCTGATGTTCCGGCTGAAACGGTTGCTCAGGGACCGGTGTTTGTCCTGTGGGAGCAGGCTGAACTGCTTGCGGTCTGAGTCCGGGTTTCGGTTCACTGAGTCCAGCTGGTTCAGGAGTCTGTGAAGTGGAATCCGGCAACTCTTCGGGCGTGAGCAGTGAGCGGTCCCCACGCGGCCTGATGGGATAATAGTCAGGATTCGTTTGAGGAACGGAAAGTGGGACTTCCCGTTCTCGCACAGGCATCGCAGGCGATTCGTCCAGACTCGGTGCCGGAAGCGGCAGAGCGAGTTCCGTCGGAGAAATCGGCTCAGCAACTGATGGTCCCATTGTCGGCGCCGGCTGCGTCATCAACGGCATGGAATTGGTTGTGGGCCACTCAATCGTCTTTTCCTCGCCGACAGAGCAGGACGTGTCACGTCCGCCGCGTCGCCTGATGATGTAGATCGTATTCTTGGCATCGAGTCCCGGGAGGCCATCGGCTCCCCCTTCTGCTTTCGCAAGCGCATGAAGCACGTCATTCTCATACGCAGGCAGTCTAACCACCTTGGCAGTCCCTCGCTTGGACTTCCCGATGTTCACAGTCCCCGGTTGTCCACCAACAGCGACCTCGTTGGCCGTCTCCTGGCGAACGACAAGCACGCTGTATTCGCGTCGTCGGGAGAGGCTGATCAAAACGCGGTCACGTTCATCGTTGAGCAGTTTTGCATCAACAGTGTATGCCTGTCGAACGTCGTTCTCCGCTTCGGCCAATGTTTTCCCATCGACATTGATCGGCGGGACCAGAGGAAGTGAAATCGTCCCATCATCACGCACAGCAACCGGATAACCGATGGTCGGCAGATCGACAGCATTCTGTGGCAGATTGATCGGCGGTGTTTCACCGACCGTTTTCTGTTCTGAGACACTGAGAGATCCGAGAACGCCTGGCACATAGACCGCGAGAACATCTCCGGCCGCTAACCGGTACTGATCGGGACGTCGTTGTTCGAGCAGGCTGAGATTGATTGTCTTCTTTCCAGAGCGACTGGGCCCAAGGTACTCGTCGGGAACATAGGCAGCCGGAACACCATTGACCGGATGGAACGCAGCACATCCATTGAGTGCAACGACCAGCAGCAAACCAATCCACAAGCAGATGTGGCGTTTCATCTCGAAGACGCTCATCGCTGTTGTTTGATTGATGGACTGGATGTTCATGCGAATGTATTCCTCGACCACGTCAATCCGCTTGTCGCAGTTGTTCTTACAGAAGTGGTCACTCACCACGATGTCTCATCTTCAGATCCCCACGCTGCCTGTTGCATGTCGCCAGCCGGGATGATGCCGTTCATGCTCGGGTCATCGATTTTGAATGCCGTC
>JAGQQG010000111.1 GCA_020426325.1 Planctomycetaceae bacterium
CTTCATTCAGGAACTGGCCAATATCCCCGATCCCAAGACGGTGCGGGAAGCGCTTTCGTCGGCTGTGGCGTCCCGGTACATCGTCTGTGTCGAAGAGGGGATCTTCCATCCTGATCCGAATTCGAGGAGACCGGCTACCTACGCCGTTAATTGGCTTCGAGCAGCCGAAAAGTCGGAGAGCGGTTCAAAAAACCCAGCAGGGAAGGAGCAGTTCAAAAAAACCAGCAGCAGCGGTTCAGAAAACCCAGCAGTGAAGCAGTTCAGAAAACCCAGCAATGAAAAGACAGAGACAAAAGACAGTCTGAAACAACAGGTGGCTGTTGCTGCCAGTTTGAAATCATTGAGAGAGACCGGCTTCGACGAACCGACCGCTCAGCGATTGAGTGCGATCGCAACGACCGATCAAATTCAGCAACAAATCGACTGGCTGCCCCGCCGCACCGTCAGCCAGAACCGACTGGGGATGTTGAGAAAGGCGATCGAAGAAAACTGGTCGGAGCCGGATCGCCCGCCGGACATCAGGGCAGTCCTGGAAAGCCGCCGCGAGCGAGAGGATCAGCAATCGCAGAAGCAGGCCGTACAAGATGCAAAGACAACGCAGCAGAAGCAACGCCGGATCGATCGTTGGAAACATCTGGAGCAGGTGTGGCACGAGCTGTCAGCGTCCAAACAGAAGCGTATCGAGGCCGTCGCCTATGCCCGGCAGCACAGCGATACGCTCCGTCGACTCTTCCAAACCAGTGAAAAGCAACGCCTCCGCGAATGCCTCCGCCAACTCGACTCCAACCAATCTGGATAGTCGCGTATGGCCCCTTGGACGATGTGGCCGATGCAGGTTATTCATCGGTCGAAATAGCCGAGGACGAAATGTCCTGTGCGCGAAGGTCGTCATTTCCGTGCGAGTCGCTTTCAGGTAAGAAGGATCATTCATCGCCTGGGCGATGCGTAGACCGAGAAGCCTCTTAGATACAGAGGGGGAGATTCGCCAATGGCAAGATCACGAAAAACTCGACCTCGCATGACGTCTCCTTCGGCCGAGCATCATCCCCAGTATTCCGCAACCAACCATCGCAAGGCTGATTGGCTCAGGAACATTTGCGGTCTCGAACGGTGTCGCGTTGAATGGTAGGAATCCACCAGATTGGTCCCCAGTCCCGTCAGCGGTAGTCCAGTTGGCATCATTGCTGATTTGTGCCGCATACGCTGCGAAACTCGACAGATTATTTCTCAGTCCCGTATACGCCATCACGTCTTCGTCGCCATCAATGATCTGGGCGTTGACACCATCCGTTAGCCCTGTGTTGGTGAGATCAGGCGAATTAGGTGCGTCTGCCTCATTGGCTATGACAGAGAGAAACGCAGTGGGTGTATCTGCATCACTTCCCAGATAGGCCCAAAGAGCCTCATTATCTCCTGCCAGGGAGACTGATCCCGTCGCGGAGCCATGAGATAAAGACAAGGTTCCACTGGAACTGGTGTCGCTGAACGTGATCACTGTCCCGGCATCAATCAAACTCACACCAGAATCCCAGGTAATAATCCCTTCCCCCGTGTTGAATGATGTCCCATCCCATTCATCATCTCGAAAGTAGACCGTCGAGTTGGCCGCGATCTCGACGAGCGTGACGAACGCGAAGTCATCGTCGCCATCCGCATTGAACCCAACGAAGGCAATGTCGCCGGGACCGACGAGGTCACCGAAAGCGTCATCACCGATGTGCATCATTCCAACTGTCAATGCTGACGCCACAAACCATTGCATCTTCATCAAACTTGCTCCTGATTGATTCACTGCATCGAGGCGCGAGTGATGGATACCACAATCAAACGGAGCATCAATCCTGTGGGAATGAGGTTCATTGGGATTTAACAGGAACGTTGGGGAAACTGGGGACCTGACTGTCGCAAGCGTATTGAATTCGCAATCAGAGTGAATCGAAATGCAACATGAGACAATTGGCAACGAGCATTCATTAAAACTTCACCAAAGCCCTGCACAATCCCCAAACTGCCAAAGGAGGATGCTGGTATGAGTCATCATGCCGTGCAGGTCGGTAAGTTGTTGAGCGAATTGGCAAGCCCCACAGAATATCGCACTGAATTACAGGAGAAACCATGTTTGGACTGTGCCGAGTTTTTGCTCCCCGCCGCCGTCGTCGCACCACTCGTGAGCTTGATGCATGGCTGGTTGAGTCGCTGGAATCCCGCACGCTGCTGACGGCCACGCACATCAATGAAGTGTTTGTCAATCCGCCGGGGACCGACACCGGCAACGAGTACATCGAACTCCGGGGGACTCCCAGTACGACGGTCGCGGCCAATACGTACCTGGTCGCCATCGAAGGAGACAGTACGGGTGCTGGGACAATCGACAAGGTCTTCCCATTGAGTGGCTTGTCGATCGGCTCAAACGGCTTTCTCGTACTGCTGCAGGCGGGCAACACGTACACAGTCGATCCCAACTCAGGTGTTGCCACCGCGATGGGAACAGGTTGGGAGACGATTTCCGACAGTATCAACGACATCGAAAACGGCAGCAACACTCTGTTGCTGATCACGTCGGCGACTCCTCCCACGGCGGGAGGGGATGTCGACAGTGCCAACAACGGCACACTCGATGGCGAGGCGACCGGTTGGACGATCATTGATTCAATCGGCAATCTTGACGGAGGGACATCCGACTTTGCGTATGCAGCGATCAACTTCAGTACTGATGCAAATGGAACGTCGACGACTGGAACGATCATTGACACATCCGTCGAAAACGGCGCAGTCGGATTCACACCGGACTACCTCGCTCGAATCGGTAATTCAACCGGATCGACGCTGGGAGACTGGCTGGCGGCTGATGTCAACGGGACGGGACCGATTGACTTTGCTGTCGATCCGTTGGAATCAATCCCAAACGGGGTGAGCAATGCTCTCGATCACATCGGTGCGATGAATCCGGTCTTTTCCGCTGCAGCAGGCGTCACTGTCACTGAGACTGGCGGCTCGACAGATATCGCAGAAGAGATGGCGACAACCGATACTTACGACATCGCGCTCAAGTCGGTCCCAGCCGGTAGCGTCGAGATCACCGCCACCGCCGATGCTCAGGCGGAACTCAGTCTCAACGGCACCGACTTTTTTGCTGCGGTGATGCTGACCTTCACAGACATGACACCTCAGACGGTGACCGTGCGAGCCATCGAAGACGGGACTCCGGAGGCAACGCCACATTCGGGGACGATCACTCACGCGGTGACGACCACGAACGATCCGGCCGATTACCCACTGTCGACCACGATCGCTGATGTCATCGCGAACATCGAAGACAACGACACTCCGGGCGTGACCATTACCGAAACGAGCGGCTCAACCGACGTGGATGAACAAGGTCAGACGACGGACACGTTTGATGTGTCCCTCGACACGGCCCCAGCTGGCAACGTGACCGTGCGGCTCCAGATCACTGATGGCGAAACAGAGATCAGTACGAATGGAGGAGTCTCATACGGGACGGAGTTCTTCCTGAACTTCACCGATACCACCCCGCAAACGATTACCGTCCGTCCCATCGACGACAGCGATTTTGAAGGACCGCACACCGGGAGCGTCCTACTGGATATCTCTGCCACAAACGACCTCGGTGATTACCCGACTGGTCCCGCCGGCAGCCTGACGGTCAATATTACCGACAATGACTTCATGCCCCCGCCGACCGACCTGTATCTCAATGAGGTTGTGGTCGATCTCGACGGTGTTGGTGATAACCCGAACGAGTACATCGAGGTGCGTGGCCCCGCAGGTGCCCCACTCGCAGGAATTTATCTGTTGATGGTCGACGGTGACGGTGCAGCTTCCGGGGATGTCGACGCTGTCATCGATCTGACCAGCTACTCGATCGGCTCCGACGGGTTCCTGGTCATCGTCGATGATGCGGCGGATCTTTACACCATCTCTCCGGGAACGTCAATCGTCGATGTTCCTGGTCTCGACTTCGAGAACGCATCCTATAGCGCGCTGCTTTTACACAATGGCGGCGGTCCGGTGCCAACCGTTGGAGGCGATCTTGATGTCGACAATGACGGGTTGGATCCGCTTCCACCGGGATATACCATTGTCGACGGAGTCAGTGCATTGGACGGGACGGTCGGAGATCGGGGATATGCTCCAATTGTGTTCAGTGGCACTGCTGAGGGCCTGACCGAAACGGGAGCGACCTTCGTCGACACGGGCTTCGGCAGTGATGACGTGATTCACATGATGCGGATCGGCGACAGCATCGGTTCGACGACTGCGGACTGGGTCGCCTTCGAATTGGACGATGCGTCGGTGCCTCCAGACTTCCTGATCGAATTCAGCACCGACCCTGCCTATGAGGTCGGAGCTGTCATTACCGACCACTTGGGGGCGAGCAACCCCACCTCGGCGATGGCGCCAGCTCTCCACGTCATCATCGATAACGGCGACGTTGGATACTCGACTGTCGGGACCTGGGCAAGTAACGTTAATGCTGCCGCACGCGATGGAGACATTGAAAACTCCCTGTTCGGCCGGGGTCAAAACGTTGCCAGTTGGAACTTCACCGGCTTGACCCCCGGGAATTATCGTGTCTCCGCAACCTGGGTCGAACATCCCAACCGCGCGACCAACAGTCCATTCAGGGCCGTTGACTCTGACGGCACAACAATACTGAATGCGACCACGATCGATCAGGAAGTCGCACCAGACGACTTCATGGATGATGGCACCCTCTGGGAGGATCTGTTCGTCGTCACAGCGACGGGAACTGAGCTGACGATCGAGCTGTCGAATGCCGCGAACCAGTATGTGGTCGCTGACGCGATCCGAATCGTCCCGACAGCAGATCCCGCCTCCCCGTTCGCTCCGATCATTGACAATGGAGATCCGGGTTTTGCTTCCAGCGGAAGTTGGAACACCCCATCGGGCATCTTGGGTCATCAGAATGACCTGATCCATCACGCACCTGGCAGCACGGGCGACACGGCGACGTGGACATTCACCGGTTTGACACCCGGAAATTACTACGTCTCAGCAACTTGGCTAGCGAGCGCCAACCGCTCGATGGAGGCACCATTCACCATCATTGACGGACCTGGCGGACCGACCGTCGAAATCGCAATTGTGGATCAAACGATTGCCCCCGATGACTTTTCCGATCAAGGCAGCATGTGGGAACAGATCGCTCTGGTCACGATCACCGGTACCGAGTTGCTTGTCGAATTGACAGATTCGGCAGATGGGTACGTAATCGCCGACGCCATCAGAGTCGAAGCAACGACCGATCTTTCCCTGCCACCAGGCACGATCATTGACAATGGCGATGGCGGCTTTGGTACGACTGCCGGCTTCAGTCCGTCCCTGTTCGGGAACGGCCACGAGGGCGATCTGCTCCATGCTCCGGCCGGTGACGGATCAAGCGTGGCGACATGGACGTTCAGTGGCCTCACTGCAGGCGACTACCGTGTGTCGGCCACGTGGTTCGAGCATCCCAACCGGGCCACGAACGCAGGATTTGTCATTCGTGACGGCATTGGCGGACCAATTCTGACCACGGTGATGGTCGACCAGACACTGGCTCCAAACGACTTCACCACATTTGGCAGTTACTGGGAAGACCTCTTGACGGTCACGATTACCGGCACTGATCTCGTTGTCGAATTGAGTAACGACGCAAATGGATTTGTGATCGCCGACGCACTTCGCGTGCAGCCCGTGATCACTTAGAACCCAGTCAAAAACCTCAGTTGAAGTAGTCACGGTGATCGTGGCGCGGGAGAGGGTGGCGGAAGTGAAGCAGGCAGAATGGATTTCGTTGACGCCTCAACGATGCATCCCCAACTCCATTTTCCTGCTTGGTGAGGGTATGCAGGGTCACTGAACAGCCGAACAGAAGTCGAACCAGGTCCATGCCTCAGGTTTATCCGAACAATGAAGTCGTACTTGCAGCATCACCACGTGTGATCGCAGTGCGACAACTGCCCTCGCTGGTATGTGAAGAACTCATGAGATTCGCGTCAAAATGCGGGACCACTGCCAAGCCTTCATATGTTGTTAATTTCTCTCACCATCATCTAATTCTGGAAGGAGGTTCATGTACGGGCCTGCCTCCACATTCCATTGAGCAGACAATTTGAGAGAGGACCGGAGTCATGACGGTTTCTACGAAGAAAAAGGGCTTTACGCTCATTGAACTGCTGGTCGTGATTGCGATCATCGCCATTTTGATTTCTCTGCTTCTTCCAGCTGTTCAGCAGGCGAGGGAGGCTGCCCGACGGACACAGTGCAAGAACAATATGAAGCAGCTCGGCTTGGCCGCACACAACTACCATGACGTCCACCTGACGTTTCCTCCCGGTTACACACAGAAGAAAGTCAACAATCAGTTTTGTGGCAATTCTGTCTTCTACTATCTGCTTCCCTACATCGAGCAGAGCAATCTGTACACCACGTTCGATCCCAGCGTTCCCAAGGACAATATTGGAGATTCAGCCGGAGTGCTGTCTGGGGCGATCATTCGAACGTTTCTCTGCCCAAGTGATTCCGGGGTGGAAGAAGGTGTGAAGCAGTACGGCACATCCGGCGAGTACTACGGCATGACGAACTATCGAGCGAACGGCGGGTCTCGGCCAATCTATGCCACCAGCTCGACCAATGATGGCGTTTTCATGGCGGTGGGACCAAACGCACGGAAAGCTTCCAGTGCTCCGAATGGAATCACCGTGTCGATTAAGCACGTCAGCGATGGAACTACGAATACGGTCCTGTTTGGTGAACACCATCTCGTCGACCGCAATTTTGACTCTTTCTCCGAACAAGGCTGGAATAGCGGTGATTCAATCAATGGCTGGACCCGTTGGTATCCGGCGGGCGGAGATGCTGGTCTTGGTAACTTGATGTGCGGATCTTTTGCCCCAGTTGGGTATAGCATCCCGTGGGCCTACGGTGATCCGGGGGCTCCGACTGTCCAATCCGGTTTCTACACATATCAGGATCTGCGTCTCAGCGCCATTGGAAGTGCTCACGAAGGAGGAGCACACGTCACACTAAGTGACGGTTCAGTCCGATTCATATCTGAGTCCATGTCTCAGACGATCCTTGCTTATCTCTGCCAGCGATCAGACGGTGAAGTTGCAGGTGAGTTCTAACAAGGCTGATCCGAGATTCTTAACGAGGTAACTCCTGACGATGATCGCTCTACGAAAACTGACTCCCTGTGGCTCGCTAGTTGGAATCGCGGTGTCTTGCCTCATTCCTGTGGTTGCTGGTTGCGGAAGCCAGCAACCACAGGCTGAGCTAGCACCAGCAGCCGGAGTCGTGAAGATCAACGGGGAACCCGCTGCCAATATTCTGGTACAATTCCTCCCCCAAGTTGCCGAGGAGGCCCCCGGACCGACATCAACCGGGGTTACCAGTGAAGACGGAACATTCGAAATGACAACGGTTGACGGCAAGGACGGGGCTGTCGTCGGTTGGTGCAAAGTCGTTTTGGTTGACATGGATGAGGAACGTCCTGCACAGGGGGTCCCGTTGACCAGGCCACCTCGTCTCCCAGCCAATTATTCTGTCCTCAGTCCGCGGACCATGGAAGTCGAAGTGAAACCAGCGTCCGAGCCATTCATTATCGATGTCCGGTCATGAGCACAGTCGCGAACCTGTTGAGCAGACGATTGAAGTTTCGACGTTTCCTGTGGAGTCTGGTTTCGGCAGGGTTGATCGTTGTCTTCACATCGCCGCCATGCAAGGCGTGGTGGGAATGTGGCCATCACGTGATTGCGGTGATGGCGTTCGACCTGTTAAACCAAGATGAGCAGCGGGAACTGCTCCACATTCTTTCAGCCCATCCTCGATATTCTCAAGACTTCACTCCTCCCGATTCGGTTATCGATGTTGACCGCTGGCGAATCGGGACAGCCGGGTACTGGCCCGACATCGCACGCAGTCAACCGGAGTTCGATCGTCCTACCTGGCATTACCAGCTCGGTGCCACAATGACTTTGGGAAGTGTCGAGTCCTTAAACATTCCGAGTGCCCCAGGGCCGCTTTCACAGGGAGCCACGCTGAAGTCCCAAGAGCTTCACATCGGCCAGGCTGTCGAACTCTGCCAACACGTGTTCTCTTCAACGGACCGGCCCACGAGTGATCGAGCCCTCGCACTGACATGGCTAGCACATCTGGTCGGGGACGCTCATCAGCCCTGCCACGCTGGAAGTCTGTATGCAGAAGGCGTGTTTCCGGACGGAGATCGAGGGGCAAACCTGATCCCGGTGCGACAGCACGAGAACCTTCATGCACTCTGGGATAGTCTGCTCGGTGATCGGTACGATGGGGCGGACATCCGACGACGAGTTCAACAAATCACGAGCAACGACAACCTTATTGAAGGGGCACGTGACGCTACTCTCCAGTGTCGTGGACTTGATCCACTCACTTGGATTCAGGAAAGCCGAGAACTGGGAGAAAAATACGTCTACACGCATGAGATTCTCACTCCTGTCACGGTTGCTTCTCGAGGCTTCGTCGAGGAAGTTGAGCAGATCAACCTGAGCGAAATCTACCTCAAAGACGCCGGAGCGTTGGCGAGAGTGCGTGCGGCGACGGCGGCTCATCGGCTTGCAGCCATCTGGTGTGACGGGCTGGAAGACTAGACATTGAAGAAGGAGAAGCGGCATTACTCCAATCAAGCTAGTCCGAGAATCTCTCCAACTGGCGTGTGGAGTTCGTGGTCGACATTCGCAACGATTGTCCCGTCCACAATCGATGCCAACGAGTGAGCAGATCGCCAGACGAAGATGCCGCTGAGCAACTCCACTGTCGGCCAACGGATCCGCCATTCAACGACCGAAGTTGCCAAATGACGAGCAGACGGGGGTCAACACACATCGAAAAGTCCTGCACGCACACCATCTCTGCTTCCTACTGTTTCGTCCTGCGCAAATATCAATGTATTTCCGCGAAGAAACGTCGATGAGTCATGTTGATGCAAGCGGAGGTGGTCCGATTCGATGTCGGATAGCGCTCCAAACAGTCAAAACTCTGACCGCAATGTTTCGGCTGTTACAGTAGCGCTCCTGCCAGTTCGGAGAGTTCTGATCGCACCCCTTTTTCCAGCGTGACGTGAGCGTGCAGGTGCTGGCCTTTCATGCGGTTGATGACATATGTCAATCCGTTGGAGGTGGAATCCAGATAGGGATGGTCGATCTGTTGAAGGTCACCGGTGAGAACAATCTTCGTCCCTTCGCCTGCACGCGTGACGATCGTTTTGACTTCGTGTGGTGTCAGATTCTGAGCTTCGTCAACGATGAAAAAAGTCTGCTGAAGACTGCGTCCGCGAATGTAAGCCAAAGGCGTGATTTCCAGACGTTGATCATCTAGCATCTGCTGGATCAAAGAAACGGAATCCCTATTCTCGTGCTTCAGAACGTTGAGATTATCCAACAGTGGCTGCATATACGGCTCAATCTTCGCGTGAACATCTCCGGGAAGAAATCCGAGATCTCGGTTACTGAGCGGAACAATCGGACGAGCCAGCAGAATTTGTCGAAACTCACTTCTGCTTTCCAGAGCTGCCGCAAGGGCCATCAGCGTCTTTCCTGAACCGGCCCTGCCAGTCAGCGTCACCAGGCGGATACAGGGATCGGTCAATGCCTGAAGAGCAAATGACTGCTCGGCATTTCGTGGTTTGATGCCGAAGCAAGCCATCCGCGAGATCCGTCGAAACAGGCGATCTATTCCGTTGTAAGTCACCAGCACCGACCGCGATCCATTGCGGAGAATGAAATTCTCGTTCGAGATCGGATCATCGACAATCGGCAAGCTCGCTGGATCGAGCTCGCCAGGTTCTTCATACAACAGTCTGATTGACTGCGACGGCACATCGTTGAAGATGCGTTTGCCCGTGTAAAGATCGTCGAGGTGGCGGATTTTGTCGTTGTTGTAGTCTTGGGCAACCAGTCCGAAAGCCTTCGCCTTCAGTCTCAGAGTCGTATCCTTTGTGACTAAAATTACGTCGCATTCGGGAAGCAAATCGCACGCTGCCAGTGCTGATTTGAGAATTCGGTGATCTGCCGTGTTCGACATCAGCGTGTGATCGGCCTTCCGAAAGTCCAGATTCATGAGCACTCGAAACGAACCAAGGCCGATCCCCAGTGGGGCTCCTTCGTTTGACATCACGTTGCCCGCGAGTTCGTCGAGTGACCGCAGGAACTGCCGCGCCTGGAAATGGATGTCGCTGTCGCCCTTTTTGAACTGGTCCAGTTCTTCGAGGACCGTTATGGGAACAGCGATGTCGTGTTCGTGAAATCTGAACAGGCACTGAGCGTCATGCAGGATGACATTCGTGTCGAGAACAAACAGCTTTGGTTTCGAATGGTTCTCAGCAACGGTTGTCGAATCGCTTCGGAATTCGAGATGTGCTTCAGAACCGGTGCTGTGCGTCCCTACAGAACTGAGCATTGGCGTTCCTGCGTTGCCTTCTGAAATCGACGTCATGTCACACAGAGTCTACTTCGGCAGGTTCAGTCATAACAAGACTTTCCCGAAGGTTGCACTTTGGTACCACAGCGAGAACTGATGAAGTATTGATGAAGTATTGATGAATCACCGACAAAGATAACCACTGTTTGAACTCCATCCATGACAGTCGACCCGTCACAACAACGAACAGGAGTTCGTCTTCCCCACTGAGAAGTCTGCAAGAAAAGAACTGGTAAGTCCGCCTCGATAGCGATCAGTGGATCTCCTCTGGATCAATCGTAGCGTGATCCCCAAATCGGCTCCGAGATTTACTCGCGTTACTCTGATAGGAGAGGTGAGGGCGTAGCTGCCAAGTCATGCCGAATCGACTGTTTGAGACTTAACTTCTGGCGAGATGGAAGCCGTTTTCGAAGACTTTGGGCATCGGTTTTCATCAGAGTTTAACACGGCCACGGCCAACGGTTGGTTGAATCCTGATAGAATCGTCACGGGTGGGACTTCCCTTTCCGAAGTCACTGTGTGCCCCAATTTGATCGAAGACGCAGCCCATCAGATGGTTCCCAAACAGTCACTCGGATCAAGATCGACAAGGATGGCAATTTTAAAGCTGGCAACAAAATTCCGTCCTCAACGCCATGCGTTTGAAGTGGCAACGTCTGCCGGATTTGAGCATGCGGAGTTCTGGCTCGACGCTGCACTCCTTCGAGATCAGGGACTAGGGGCGTTGGCACGTGAGTTTGAGTTGACCTACGCGGTGCACTGTCCCAACGCTGCTGACCTAGATGAGCAATCCCTTCGATCGCTGGCGGAACTCGCGGCTGATGTGGATGCTAGTGCAGTCGTCATTCACAAACCAATGTTTGAACGATACGCTCCAAGCTTGCTTGGATATGTTCCCGATTTGAAACTCGCGGTCGAGAACCATCGCCTCGATCTTGCAGGGTTTCGACGCTGGGCGATGCAACACAGATGGCTGACACTCGACGTCGAGCATCTCTGGAAGTTTACGCTTCAGGATGCACCGCTTGATGTGTTGCTGGAAGTTCTGGACGGATTCTTCGGATCACATTTCGACAAGATCGCTCACGTCCACCTGCCGGGGTACTTCCCATCAGAGGAAGAGCATCGCCCGATGTCGTCCTCTCCCGTTGCCGTCCGTTCGGTGCTTTCTCTGCTGGCGGATTATGGCTTTTCGGGTTTAGTGGTGAGCGAGGCTGATCCAGAATACCAGACGCTCGAGGGGCTTCGAGAAGACGTGGACTTCTTTCATGAATGGCAGCGATTTGAACAAGCCATGGATCATGTCTCAATCCCTGTCGTCACTTCAGAAGAGGTGCATCAGGAAATCACGATCGAAGAGGGTCAGGCTTTGCTCTACGAATCGCACTGTCACACCCCTTTATGCAAGCATGCCACGGGCGACCCCGAGGAGTATGCGGCAGTTGCCGAGGAACGTGGCCTCAAGGGACTGATCGTGACCTGTCACAATCCTCTGCCTGACGGGCACTCTGCCGACGTGCGGATGTCGATCAATGAGTTTCCATACTACATCGGATTGGTGGAGCGAGCGGCCGAAACATGGGCAGGACGAATCGATGTTCGACTCGGACTTGAAGCAGATTACCTGCCAGGGTACGAGGCTTGGCTGGCTGATCAACTCGGCTGGGCCGATTTCCACTTTGTCCTGGGATCAGTCCATCCACAAACCGCTGAGTATCGGGCCGTCTTCGCAGACCCGAATCCTTTCGAAGCCCAACGAACCTATTTTCGATTGCTGGCACGGGCTGCCGAGACCGGTTTGTTTGATTCTCTGTCCCACCCGGATCTGATCAAAAACGAGACGGTTGGCCTATGCCGTCCTCAAGACATCATGGATGACGTTCGCAGAGCCCTGGATCGAATTGCTGAGACGGGGGTGGCGATGGAACTCAACACGTCTGGGTTGAACAAACGGGTCTCGGAGATGAATCCGTCAGTCGATCTCCTGGTCGAGATGCAACAGCGCGGGATCCCAGTGACCTTGGGTGCCGATGCACACGAACCGGGACGTGTTGCTGACCACTTCGTCGAGGCACTTTCAATGCTCAACGATTGTGGCTATCAGCATCTCAGCCTGTTTCTGAATCGCGAACGTTTTACGATCCCCATTCCAGCCGCACTGGCTAGCCTGACAAAGCCGCAAGTGCCTTCCCGCTAAAGCAAAGTGTTTCGCGGTCCGCAATGTCAGGCACTCATCAACAATTCGGAGCTTCAGTGATGCGGGCGACATACGCCTGTGTGGCTTTCATTGTGACGGAAAGAAATCGCCCTCCTCGTCAGCAGAAGGTCTGAGGCGCCGAAGGTTTGACGACCCTGATCGCATACATCAGGAATGTGGGAAGTATATCAGAGACTCATTTGTCTCTTGCATTTTTTACGCTCATCTCCCAGTTGACGGCCTTTACTGACTGAGAAGTGAATTCAGGGAGGAGAGAGTGACATCGAACGGTTTCGAGGTGTCTGATGAGTCAATTCCAAGCCAGACATTGGCGTTTCTGTCAGCCCTTGGTGTGAGCTATCTCGTGAATTCTCCATGAAGAATCCCTTTGTGCGTGATTTGATCCTGTGCAACAACTTCTGGCTTGGTCATGATTCTCAATATCATGGCCAGATGCGTGTCGAGTCTGGTCCCAGGCAATTCTCTTGCGTGACTCCAGATTCATGAATCGTTCCAAGCCCAACTATTTTCTATGGACCTCAGCGGTCATCGCCGTTGCCGTGATCGGCTATATCGTTACTGATCTCCCACAAGAATCCACAAACGACTCTGTAGTGCATGCTTCTCAGCGAGAGATCGCAGCAACGCTTCAAGCCATTCAGTCAGCTGATGAAGAGACCTCGATTTCCTTTAAGACTGATGATGACGGGTACATCGTCCAGTTCTCCGCACGAGGACAGAGCTTTGATCGCACAGATGCAGAGATTCTTGAAGGATTGACGACCCTGGAACATCTTGAATTGGCTGACACAGCGATCATAGACGAGTCATTGAACTCGATCGGCAAGCTGCACCGATTGTCGACGGCCATTCTCGATAACACCCAAATTACCTCTGCGGGTCTCATGGAATTGACGGATCTGGAACAGCTCCAGCATCTGTCACTGGTGAACTGTCCTGTCTCAGACGACGGTGCTGAAGCACTGGCGCGCGTGGATTCGCTCAGAATCCTGAACCTCAGCGGAACTCAGATCAGCGACAGTGGACTTGCTGGATTGAAGCCTCTTACACAATTGGAGCGGCTGTATCTGAACGACACAGTTGTGACTGGTGAAGGCTTTCGTCAACTCGGGGGGATGGACAATTTGAAGCAGTTGACACTGGCGAGAACTCCCTTGTCGGAAGCGGGGATCGCTGGACTGAGCAGCTTCCCAAACCTCTCTGTGTTGTATCTCGACGGGATCGCCTTTAACCCGGCTCTGATCGGCACCCTGATGACCGAATTAACGACAACGCACAAGTTCCTCAATGGGCTCTTCTTGGCTGACGCAACGCTTAGTGATGAATCCATTGAACCCCTGAAGGGTCTTGCTGAACTCCCCGAACTTTCCGTCGTCAGTCTGCAGGGAACTGCCATCAGCAAGCGTGCGTTTCAGGAGTTGGCAGCCGTGACGCCGGAGGTGACCTACCAGGTTGACTACCCGGCAGGCAATGAATGATGCCCACGCGACGCATGCGGCCATGCAGTGTGCTTGACGAACGTCATGCAGTGACCGGCCTCTCGGGATGATCAGCCTGCAGGATCCGAGCCATGCTGGCAGGAATCAGCAGATACTGATTCCCAGACTGTCGAATGTATGGAGATGAGTCGTTCCACCGGCGCCGACCGAGTAAGACGCAGAGTTTCTACTCTCTGTTCTGTCTTGCAACACTGTCGTTCTGCGCCCCACATGCGCAGAGCGCAGGTGCTTCGCGAAGGCGATTCCTCTGTTCTGCAAAGAGTTCTGACAATTCGCATTTCCTTAAGCAAATCTACATACGAATTCGGATCCTCTGTTTCCACACAGGACGGCATGAATTGACCAACGCTTTCAGGCCACACTTTCTTTCTTCACCCTTGTCGAAACAGGAGCGACCGTACATGGCAAAACGAAATCCATCGCGAAACTCTCGCGGATTTACCCTGATTGAACTGCTGGTGGTCATCGCAATCATCGCGATCCTGATAGCGCTGTTGCTGCCAGCCGTACAACAGGCACGGGAAGCAGCACGTCGGACTCAATGCAAGAATAACCTCAAGCAAATGGGACTCGCGCTTCACAACTATCACGACATTGCGCTCACCTTTCCTCCCGGCGCCTTGTTTGGCGATGATGACTATGGCTGGGGGACGTTCATCCTGCCGTATCTGGACCAAGGGAATATCTACAATCTTCTGGATTTCAATAATTTCCCGGACGACACGCATGGTGGGTCCGGAGTTCAGATCGCCATCCCCCTTCAGCCAGGGGCGACTGATCAGGTTCTGTCGGTTTACATCTGTCCTTCGAATTCGATGAGCCTGACACACAGTCCGATTCGAGCGGGGGCCTCGACTGCAGATGTGCCCTCTCAGGATTATGGTGGACATGCCCGTAGCGACTACAAAGGCAGTCTGGGTACCGGTGGTGGTGCCGTCACGGGGATGTTTGGAAAGATCAAGGACACCTTGTACCCAACTCGGCTTCGCAGCGTCCTCGATGGCACGAGCAACACCATTGCAGTTGGAGAAGCCTATACGGAGTTGATGCGAGAAATTGACGGTCCGAGTCACCCCAATGCTGCTGATTTCTCCGTCTGGGTTGGCACCAACAATCAGCACCAGAACGTCGTCGCCGAAGCAGCACTCGTCCATACAATCAATGGCCCGCGTGATGACTCGTTTGCCAGTCAGCATACCGGCGGTGCGCATATGCTGTTTGCTGATGGTTCGGTTCACTTCATTTCGGAGAACATCGACATGGTGACCTTCGGGAACCTGGCAGACAAGGCAGACGGAAACGTGACGGGCGAGTACTGAGCCGAGAGTCCATTGATTTGATATCGGCTTTCTCCCGTCACCAGTGGCAACTCCCGCGGAGAAACATGCTCAGCAGGCTGTTCGTTGTCTGCAGAGTTTGTCTCTGCGGGGATCATTTCAATTCACTCAGTTTCAGCCTCATGGCTTCTAGCAGTCGCAGGAGAGTTTCGGTGATCAGAGTGTTCAGTGTATGTGCCTCCATCTGTTTGGTCGGACTCAGTGGATGCAATGAGGGCTTTGAAAAGGAAGTCGCCCCTGTGACGGGAACCGTAACCTGTGCGGGATCTCCGGTGACTGAAGGTTATGTGATCTTTACACCAGTGGTCTCAGCCGAGAGCAATCCGATGAATTCCGGCAAGGCTGCGACAGGGACGATCAATTCCGACGGAACTTATACCCTAACGACCTACGATGAAGGTGACGGAGCGATGATCGGAACTCATGAGGTCCGGATTTATAAACCGGATCCTGAGGACGATGAGCAGATTGTGGTTGACCCGTTCGTCTGTGGAGATCGGGTTCTCAAGGTCACAGTTGATGACAAGAGCAACGTCATCGATCTCGATCCCGCCAAAGGATGAGCGGCTTCATCGTTTCAGAGGCTCGACTTGCGCTGAAAGACTCACATTCCCAGGAAAAGTATCCATCCATGCTCCTCCACGTGATTCGTACACTTGTTCCCGTCGGTCTTCTGTTCGGGAGTTTTTCGATTTCATCAGCATGGGCTCATGATGACCATACTCATGAAGCATCCCCTGTGCCGGAGGAGCACGTCCATGCTCCCTCAGCCATGCCTGACCGGATTCTCCTGACCTGGATGGCTGATCCTGCCCACACGCAGGCCATTACCTGGCGGACAGATCAGACAGTGACTCGTGCTTACGCAGAAGTTGCACCGGCTGAGGCGGGACCACTGTTCGTGGCTCATGCAACGCGGTTCGAGGCGACGTCAACATCACACGTGAGTGACCTCGGACCGGCCCTGTATCACGAAGTCAACCTGACCGGGTTGACCCCCGAAACACTTTACGTCTACCGGGTTGGCGATGGAGCGAACTGGAGTGCATGGATTCACTTTCGCACAGCCAGTGAAGAGCACAAACCGTTTACATTCGTATATTTTGGTGATGCCCAGAACGATGTGAAGTCGCATTGGTCCCGTGTCTTCCGCGAGGCGTTTTCTGATGCACCTCGGGCGAGCTTCATGCTGCACGCCGGGGACCTGGTAAACCGCGGCAATCGAGATGCGGAATGGGGCGAGTGGTGCAGCGCCGGTGGATGGGTCAACGCCATGATCCCGACCATCGCGATCCCCGGGAATCATGAGTACGACATCACTCGCACAGGTCAGTTGCCGGAATCTCCTGAGGATCAGAAGCAAATGCCCCGAAGCTTGGCCACTCGCTGGCAGGCCCGTTTTGCTTACCCCGACAACGGTCCGACCGAATTCTCGCAACACCTGAGGGAAACTGCTTACTTTCTTGACTATCAAGGGATGCGTCTCATCGGCCTGAACTCGATGGAAGATTTCGATGTTCAGGCAAGGTGGCTCCGTGAGGTACTGTCCGATAACCCGAACCGCTGGACCATCGTGACGCATCATCATCCGGTCTTCTCCGTCAGCAAAGGCCGTGATAATCCAGAGCTCCGTGATGCGTGGCAGCCGGTCTACGACGAGTTCAAGGTCGACCTCGTCCTGCAGGGACACGACCACAGTTATGGCCGAACTGGATTTCGCAAACATTCACCGAATGTGACAGGCGGCACCACTTTTCGCGACTCTGATTCGGGGACGTTGTACGTCGTCTCTGTTTCCGGACCCAAGCAATACGACGCCGGTGAGGGGCATTTCGTTCGGCGGGCCGAAGACACTCAGCTCTATCAGATCATCACGGTTGATGGTGATCAACTGGAGTATCAGGCGAAGACAGCAACCGGTGGGCTGTATGACGCGTTCACTCTGGTCAAGCGGTCTGGACAGCCAAATGAGTTAATTGAACGGGCTCCCAATTCCCCGGAAATCCGCCGCGTTCGCAACGCGGGAAACTGATTTCCTCAGACAGGGCGGATTGTCGTGACATCAGCGAAGACCATGACGCCCGTTGACAGGCAAGTTTCATTGGAAAGATCCGCTTTCGAGTCGACTCCTGCCCTCATGAAGGATCGGAGGCGATTCGTCGATCACCTGTTTGTTCCCATTGATATCGCCCCTTTAGTCTTCTTTCGCGTCTTTTTCGGCGCGATGATGTTGTACCACGTCTCAGCCTGGATCAAAGACTGGTGGATCGACTTCTTTTTCATTCAACCGGATTTTCATCTGACGTATCCGGGATTTGGGTGGGTGAAACCCTGGCCCGGGAATTGGACGTACGTCCAATTTACTGCGATGGGCGTTGCCGCCATCGGCATCATGGTCGGCGTGTTTTACCGTCTGAGTGCGTTGATTTTTTTTCTGGGTGTGACGCACGCCTTCCTAATCGAGAAGGCGCTGTACCAGAACCATTATTACCTGATGTGTCTGGTGAGTGGCTTGATGATCTTTATCCCAGCTCATCGAGCAGGATCGATTGATGCGATCCTGCACCCTCAGATTCGCTCATCGACGGCACCGACAATCTGGTTGTGGCTGCTGCGGTTTCAGATCGGCATGCCCTACTTCTATGGCGGACTGGCGAAGCTGAACTACGACTGGCTGCACGGGATGCCCATCAAGCTCTGGCTGGAGCGGCGTACGAATCTCCCTGTCGTCGGAGAATGGTTAGGGCATCAGTCGGCCGCTATCGCCTTCGCCTACGGTGGTTTGATTTTCGATCTGCTGATTGTCCCCGCCCTCCTGTGGCGACGAACCCGGGTCATCGCGTATTTCCTCTGCCTGTGCTTTCACTTGGCCAACAGTGTGCTCTGGGAAATCGGGATCTTTCCGTGGTTCATGATCGGAGCCACGCTGCTGTTCTTTCCGCCAGCTTCGATCCGCAAGACCATGTCGATGCGGCCGGTTCTGAGTTCAAGAGAATCACTGCCCCCGGCGATCTGGTCAACTCGACAGAAATTCACGGCAACAATGCTCAGCTGCTATGTCGCCTGGCAGTTGCTTTTTCCGTTTCGACATTTTTTGTATCCCGGAGATGTCAACTGGACGGAAGAAGGGCACCACTTCGCTTGGCATATGATGCTTCGTGAAAAGGATCTTGGAATTCGGTTTTTCGTCCACAACCGCCAGACTGGCGAACGCGGTCTGTTGAAGGTCAGCGAGTTTCTGAACGAACGCCAGTTGACACGGATGGGGAAGGACCCCGACATGATCATTCAGTTTGTCCACTACGTCCGCGACCATTATCGCGAGCACGGTCGGGGCGAACTCGAGATCCGGGTGTTAGCGCTCGCCTCATTGAATGGTCGCAAACCACAGTTGTTGATTGACCCTGAACTTGATTACGCAACTGTCGACCGGGTCTGGGGATCACAACCCTGGATTGTCCCGCTCACAGAGCCACTACGGGAAGAAGGCTGGAAAGTCCCGATGGACCAATGGACGACCGAACTCGACTCCATCATCCCAGATGACATGAAGCTTTCGCCCTGAGATTGCGAGACGAATCGGCTCTCAGAGTTTCGATCCCACACCTCAAGGGAAAGTTATTCAGTGGAGAACTCGCTCATCTCGAGGGCTTTTTGAAGTTATCGGCCTGCGAGAATCTCCTGAAGAGGTCGCAGGATGCGTTGCATCCGTCTTTTTGTCCACCATTGCTGAAACTCGTCCAGTGCAAGCTCTTTGGCTTCTTTTTCCCTTGAGATGAGGGCTTTCAGTTGGTCGAGGTGTTCGGGATCCTTTTCATCCAATGGCAACTGCTCCAATAACTTGACGGCGACGAAGTGGTCATTGATCTTCCCGAGTCGATGTTGAATCTTCCTCAACTCCGGATAGACATGCTCCTTTAACCTCCCGGGAAACGCCGAAGCCAGAAGCTCGATTCCGTAGCGAAGATGTTTGCCTTGGATTCGAAACTGATGAAATGCGTCGATGTCGGACGTCTGAAGCGGCATCGCCTGGGCAAACTGCTGAACCAACTCGGATAATGTGTTTCTGCCCCATTCCGAAAAGACAATCCGACGCATCTTTCGGCCAGCGTGGTTTGGCATGTCTGAAATCATTGAATTCACCTGCCGCTTGAGGTGTTTTCCGTATTTCAGCTCTGCATTGACCGCAATAATCTCAGCTTGAGCTTTGTCTCGTTGCTCAGACAAACGTTTCAACATCCAATTGAGATTCAGTTCATCGGCATCGTTGCGATATCGATCAATGAGAACATCGTAGTCACGTGCCGGCCCAGCGGATTCGCGAATTCTCTTCAGCATTTGTCGCAAGGCACGCGCTTTCTTGTGTGGAAGAAGCGGCTTGTACAACCGCATGGCGGCGGCTGACCGCCGCGTCCAGACGCGAAGCTGATGCACAGGCTCCGTCTCAGATATGGACAACTCGGAAGCAAGTGTGAGAAAGTGACGCACCGCTTTGATCCGAGACTTGAGCGATGCCCTCAATACTGACTCAATGTGGTCATTGGGCTTCACGCTCTTCAGCCAAACATCGAATCGCTGGTTCCCCATCGTGAACATCTCAGAAACCGTGTCGGAAACGTCGAAACTCTTTCGCTGGGAAGACAGACGGGCGATCAACCTGCCTCAAACCTGCTGAACCCGAGCAGAGACTCAGCAGCGATCATTGAGGATCTCGACCACTGTCCCCCACGGCTTTCAGCATCCACAACGATGGAGAGGTGTGTCAAGAATTGATCTCTCGCGGCCGAATTCAAGTTTTCATCGGAGCTTCATGGAAAGCCAACATGCATTCGTGACTTTACCTCAGCAGAATTGCTGGTTTGCTCGGCGGAAGTAACTTGCCGAGTGCCACTAAGAACGCGTTTGAAAAGTGGTGTTGAGGTGATTTGATGTTCACGTTACATCTCTGGCATGGCAAGGAAGCGATA
>JAGQQG010000112.1 GCA_020426325.1 Planctomycetaceae bacterium
CGAAGACATCCTCGCCAAAGTCACCCGAGCCCGTGCAGCCCTCGATAAGACCCCATCTGCGTGAGACACTACACTAGTTCTCCCATCCCAGTGAGGAAGACGAATCGCGCGGTCGTCGGCCGAGTGTGGGCAACGGCGATGTCGCTGTGACTTCATCCACAGTCTCACCGCTGACCGGTATCGCTACAGGTGTACTGTCAGCTGTTTGTCGGTCCAGCAGGGCATTGCCGAGTATGTGAGTGAACAGTTGATGGCCTTCTGGAGTGAGTGCTCCGGAGTGGGGGAAGAACAGGTGGGACTGATCCTCGTGTCGGGCGAACTCCTGTGAGGCATCGAGAAGTGGGATCTGTTCTTGAGCGGCGCGCTCCGCGAGTAGGCGGAGTACTTCGCTGGTGCCGGGACTTGTCGACGCACGGACGGTTTTCGTGGACGGGACGACAGCGACGACAAAGTCGGCCGAGATCTGATCGCAGAGGTGTTTCATCCCCGATAGCGGTTCCCAAGCCTGTTCGATGAGCACAGTCGGCTGCCCCGCGGAACTCCCCTCCATCGTGTCGGACCATTCAGATTCGGAGTCGATGATTGAGTCCGGGTTCAGTTGCTGGCCGAATCGTTGGCTGGCGAGTTTGACGAGCAGGAACTCCCGTTCGATTGCGCTGAGAAGATCTTTGCTCTCGGAATCGGTTGCCGGATGCTTGACAGCGAGCACGGCTCCGTCGTCCGCCAGTTTCGCCAACGGACGGCAACGACGATCATCTGCCACATCTGAGACGTCGCAACACAGGATCACGAGATCCGGCTGCAATCCGATGAGGCAGGTTCGAGCCCAGGCTAGATTGAGCAGAGGACAGTGTCCTGGCTGACCTGCATTGATCACTTCCACGGACGGACCGAGTTCTCCAAGCAGCCCGGCCAGGCTGCCAACGAATGTCTCCGATTCCGGGACATCGGGGGCGAGTGTCGCTTCATCGCCGATACAGACAATCCGATACTGGCCAGCCGGCTTGGGGATTTCGATTTCCCGACCTCTCAAACCGAGCGAGTTCGTCGTGATCTCAATCGTGGCTTGTGCTTCGGGTGACCAATGCGAAGTTGTTTCGCTGAATGGGAGATGCTGAAAGGAAATCGGGCAGGGACATGCGAGTGACTCTGGCTGCCCAGTTGTCTGCCCCGTCAGTTCCTGGCGTAATCTCTGAATCCGCAGCCCCACCTCGGCCATGCAGACTGCACTGATGATCACCAGCACAGCTAAAAAGATATGCCTGACGAATCGCATGATTGGCTGCATGACGAACATCCCTGTCGAAAGCCTTGACGGGTGAGTCCAACGCCCCGCCGCCCCAGAAAACCGGCAAATCCTACCGGAAGCCCGCTCGTCCAACAATGGGAATCCGCGGCCCTGAACAGCGTGACAGACGGCCCATAAGCTATTGCCTGGCCGTCGCTTGTGACACACTCTCGCACACCTTGTCCCGATTGGCCCATCCGTAGCTTCTCGAAGCGGAATCGGTCAAATCCGATTGCAGCGAGCAGAGAGGCGATGTGCTCCCGAAGGTCGCTCAGGAATGTTTCAACTATGGTGGAGATCGATGCCTGGTTCTCTGGCTTTGATGGGACAGGAACACATCCGATGTAGCAACAAGTCGGAGTCGAACCGTTTGCGTGGTTGATGGACACTCTGAAACGACTTGACATCAGACCAGCATCAAGTCTCTGCCTGACGGATCGATTTCGATCTCCGGGGGGCCATCGAAGTGGTCCTCGACGAAACGGTTCCATTGATCTCGGGTTTTCTGGGAGATCAACTCAGACATCCCCTCGGTGCATTTTTCACAGACGAGAAGCGAAAACGAGAAAATCAGGGAGGGCTCACGGGCCTGAATCAGCCTGCGGCCGACACAGATCGCTTCCATGATATAACGGTGAGCCTGTGTTCTGGAGGTTCCGCAAAGTTGGCAGTGGTTCAGGTCCAGATGAGGCTCGATCGATTGATCATCCACAGCCGTTTCCGCTTCGTCCGCATCAAAGGTATGGATGTGTTGAGGGGGATGATCAAGGCGAGCGGGGGTAATCGCTTTACCTCGTACCTTCTGAGCCTGCTCCATCGACCAGGCACGGATGGCCTGCATTGATTCTTCCGAGTATTCCTGCTGCAGTTTCATTGTGCAAAACAGGCAGATCGCCATTTCGAACACTGTTTCGCCGGCGACGATATTCTTGACGATGACGTAGGGCGTTTCAGCGTCCAGCAGGGCGGTCCCACAGTCGATGCAAGTGTCGAATGGGCTCCCCGAATACTCGGAATACAGATCTGCCGGGATATCGAACATGAAGACTCCGAGGTGTGAGACTTTCCGTTGTTGAGAGGAGTGGGGGGTTGGCTGGACTTCACACTCAGAATACGATAATTCAGACGCATGTCACCACAGAGGTCATGGAAATCCGCTCTGTGACGAACCTTGGGGCCGGCTGACGCGGTCGAGAGACAGCGTGAGAGGACCACGCTATGATCGCTGGTTCAAAGCCCTGACCGGTTGCTCATGCGGCTGAGATTCCTGCGAATCGGTCCGTGAGTACTTTCAGCAGCGGTTTCGCACAGCGGGACTGTTATCACGTCGAGATACGGAACGTTGAAACAAAAGACTCTGTTTCCACAAGCTCAACACGACAATTGCCAATGATCGATCAAGTCTCTTCGACCAAAGACACGAGCCGCAACGGTACAGCGATGATTGAGGCGATCGGCCTCAGCAAGTTTTACGGCCCGTTTGCTGCCACTCGTGATGTGAGTTTTTCCGTGCCTAAAGGACAGGTCGCAGCGTTTCTCGGCCCCAACGGAGCGGGCAAGTCGACCACCATGAAGCTCCTGACCGGGTTTCTCTCTCCCAGTGAGGGTGAAGCTCGCATTGGTGGACACGACGTCCTGCGTGACCGTCTGGCAGCGGCCCAACTCATCGGTTATTTGCCTGAAAACGGTCCGCTGTACAACGATATGTCGCCGCAGGCCTTGCTGAAGTACATGGGCGAGGCACGCGGTATGGCGAGTTCGAAGATTCGTGACCGGATGGAGTACGTCGCAGACAAATGCTCACTGGGCAGCGTCTGGGGCAAGGTCACGGGAAAGCTGTCGCGCGGCTATCGACAGCGTGTCGGCATGGCCCAAGCCCTGCTCCATGACCCCGAGGTCCTGATTCTCGACGAGCCGACATCCGGACTTGATCCCAATCAGGTCCATCAGGTTCGCGAGTTGATTCGTAGCTTAGGGGAGACAAAGACCATTCTGTTGTCGACCCACATTCTTTCAGAGGTTCAAGCGGTCTGTAGCAGGGTCATCCTGATTAACGACGGACGTATTGTCCTCGACGGAACGGTCGATGACATGCGAGCCGGTGGCGACATGGACCAGAGATTCCGCGAACTGACAGGCGGAACCAGGAACTGACATTACTGAGTGCGGAGGCCGTCACCCGGTTCTCCGCACTGATTGAGGATCGATACTGACCCGTTCAACAGTCATCCCCAGGATTCAACGTCGAAGATGCGAAGTCACGTTATTTGGGCAGTGTTCAAACGAAATGTCACCAGCTACTTCTCCGGCATGCTGGGGTATCTCTTCATCGTGGTGTTTGTGGTCGCAGGGGCCTTCGCGGCGTTCAATGCCCACTTCTTTGCGAACAACCTCTCGAACCTCGATCAACTGAGCTACTGGTTTCCGTACCTGCTGCTATTCGTAGTGCCAGCGATCACCATGACAGCATGGGCCGATGAGAAGAAAACAGGGACCGACGAATTGCTCTTCACGCTCCCGGCTAAGGACTGGGAGATTTTGCTTGGCAAATACTTCGCCGTGCTGGCGGTCTACACGATCGCGCTCATTTTCTCGCTGACGCATGTGATGGTGCTTGCGTACTACGGCAACCCTGATCCGGGCATCATCTTCACGACGTATGTCGGCTACTGGCTTGCCGGCGGATCGCTGTTGGCGGTCGGCATGTTCGCGTCCGTGCTCACGGGCAGTGTGACCGTTGCCTTCGTGCTGGGATCTGCGTTATGTGCAATCCCTGTCTTCATCGGACATGTCCCCGGGATCGGAAGTTGGATCCGCGAGTTCAGTATCGAGGAACGTCTGCGCGACTTCTCCTTGGGGACGATTCCGTTGGAGAGTGTCATCTACTTCCTCTCGCTGGCCGGTTTTGCCTTGTATCTCAATGCAGTGATGATCGCCCGACGACACTGGGCCGGCGGTCCGCAGGGGACGAGTATGGGATGGCAGTTCCTCGTCCGTGCGGTCGCACTGGGAGTTGTCCTCGTTAGCGGGAATTACATGTTCGCACAGGCCGGCATGCGTGCAGATCTGACATCGGAAGACCTCTTCACACTCTCAGCGACCACACGTGAAATCATCAAGAACATTGATGGCGACAAACCGGTGACGATCGAGGCGTATCTGAGTCCGGCTGAAGAGGTCCCGCAACAGTATGTCGGTATTCGCAAGAAGCTGATCGGCCTCCTGCGTGAACTGGACAGCCGCGGCGGCAGCAAGGTCAAGGTACAATACGTTGATGTCGAGCCGTTCAGCGAAGAGGCCGAGATCGCTGAGAAGTGGGGGATCGAGCCTCGCTCCGTAACGACAGAGGACGAAGGTGGCCGTTTTGTTCGCAAGGACATTTTTCTGGGAACGGTCACACGGAGCGGATATGACCAGGTTATCGTGCCGTTCTACGGCGTTGGCGACTCCGTCGAATTCGAGTTGGCTCGTTCGTTGGGGACTGTCTCGAATGAGGACCGGCTGACGGTCGGAATTCTAGAGACGGACGCCAAGCTGATGGGGGGCTTCAATACCCAATCGTTCCGCTCGGACCCGGAATGGCGGATCGTCACCGAACTGAAGAAGCAATACAAGGTGAAGACGGTTTCGCCCGCTTCACCGATCGAAGAAGAGATGGATGTACTGTTGGCGGTGATGCCGTCGTCACTGAATGAAGCTCAGATGGCAAATTTCGTGACATACGTGAAGTCCGGCAAACCGGTGCTGGTCTTCGACGACCCGCTTCCCGTCACGTGGGGCTCCGGAGTTCAGCAGGCACCTCTGATGCCGAAGCCGAGTCCCGGCGGCGGGATGATGGGAATGCAGCAGCCTCCTGAGCCGAAAGCGTCAGGAGGTCGTGCGACCGACCTCATCAATGCTCTCGACATCGCCTGGGATGCTGGACAGACGACCTTTGACGCATTCAATCCGCACCCCGAATTCTTCGACGTGGTCCGTCCGGAACTGGTGTTCGTCAAATCGGACAGTGGCAGTGCCAATGCATTCAATCCCGACAGCGAGATCACCAAAGGGTTAGAAGAGATGCTCATGTTCTTCCCCGGCAGCGTTCGTCCACGTGAAGGCAGCAAGATGGAATTCACAAAGCTGCTGCTGACAGGCTCCAAGAACTCGGGAACACTCGATTGGGAAGAGATTACAAGCCCCGGTATTTTTGGTGGAGTAAACGTCAATCCGTTTCCTGATCGCGTGGTCGACGAATACGCCCATGTTCTTGCCGCTCGAATCAAGTCGAAAGACGATAGTGATTCGGGAACTTCGATCAACGCCATCTTCGTGGCTGACTCTGACGTGATCTCTGATGAGTCGTTCCGCCTGCGGGAAGACGTCTTCCTGGACCTTTCGATCGATAACGTGACTTTCGTCATGAACGCAGTTGATGTTTTGGCTGGTGAAGACCGTTACGTCGCACTTCGTTCGCGGCGTCCGAAACAACGCATCCTGACTGTCGTTCAGCATCAGAAGGAGCAGTTCATCAATCAGCGGATCGCACGTCAAACCGAAGCGAAGGAGAAGGCAGATGATCGATTGGATGATGCCAAGAAGCGGTTGCAGGATAAGGTCGATGAGATTCAGAACGACAGTTCGCTGGACGCCCGAACAAAGCAGCAGTTGTTACGTAATGCTCAGAAAAATCTGACTCGTCAACTCGAGTTGGAGGAAGCTGAAATCGAAAGGCTCAAAGAGGCAGAAGTTCGACAGGCGAAGGTCGCATCAGAACGCTCGATCCGCGAGATTGAAGACAGTGTCTGGCGATGGGCCGTGCTCATCCCGCCGATTCCGGCTATTCTCGTCGGGCTGATCATGTTCAGCATCCGCATTACGAACGAACGACAGAACATCGACTCCACGCGTCGCGTGTGAACGTGGAGGATCACATTACCAAACCGACGGCTCCGCCGTCGATCGGATGGTTCGATCATCGGACTTCATCCGCAGTCGCAAACGAGAACCCTAAGTCAAACTGATTAAATCATCACCGAGACAGTCATGCACGAATCACAACGCACACTGGTTTTTGTCGGTGCAGCCGTCGTTTCGGTCGTCCTGGCGGCAGTGACGCATTGGAGCAATGAACCCAAGTCCCTGGCCGAGTTCAGCGACGTGGGAGATCCGTTCTATCCGGATTTCGACGATCCGAATGAAGCGACTGGCCTACGGGTCGCTGCGTACAACGAGGACACCGCGCGGGTGGATGTCTTTAACGTCGAATTCAAAGACGGACTTTGGCGGATCCCGTCCCACCATAATTACCCGGCCGACGGTGAAGAGCAACTCTCCAAGACAGCCACCTCCATCATCGGCATTGAACGCGGAGCCCTCGCGAGCACGTCATCCGACGACTTCAAACGTCTCGGCGTCCTCGATCCGCTCGATGAGACCGTGACTGGAACAGAAGGACGCGGCGACCGGATCACGCTGCTTGAAGGCGACAACATTCTGGCCGACTACATCATCGGCACCAAAGTCGAGGATCAGGACAACGTCTACAACATCCGTCGACCGGACGAGGAACGGACCTACCGGGCAACACTTGATATCGACATCTCGACAAAATTCGCAGACTGGATCGAACCCGACCTGCTCGATGTCAATCGCAGCGACCTGCGGGAGATTGTCATCGATAATTATTCGATTGATGAGACGCGAGGGACGCTCGTCCCCGGCGAACAAAGTCAACTCACGCGCCCCAACTCCACTGATCCGTGGTCACTCGACCATCTTGGCGAAGGAGAAGAGGTAAATACGGCAAACGTCAACTCGATGATCACGGCGCTGGAGGGGTTGAAGATTGTCGGCGTTCGACCGAAGCCTCCCGGTCTCAGTGCTGACCTGAAGGGAGAGACGGAAGGAGGAGCACGTGTCGACACGATGGCGATTCTCGATCTACAGGAGAAGGGATACTTTATCGATGCTGAGGGTGCACTCGTCTCCAACGAGGGGGAAGTACGGGTCGGCACGGGTGATGGTGTGTTGTATGTGCTGAGATTCGGTGAAGTCTTCACCGGTACAGACGTTGAGATTGAAGTCGGCAACGAGGAAGGCAAAGCAGACACTGCCGAGCATGCAGACACTGCCGAGCATGCAGACACTGACGAATCTGGATCGGATGAGGATGGTTCAGAGGAGAGCGAATCAAGCGAAGAGGGCGGGGAGTCCTCGAAGCAAAGCCGCTATCTGTTCATCACCACACAGTTTCACGATGCGTACATCGAACCGCCCGGAGAGAAGCCGGTCGCTCCTGAGAAGCCCGCATCCGCTGAGGAATCAGAACCTGAAAGTGATGAGGCTGAGTCGGATGCAGACAGCGATGGAGATTCTGAAAAGTCTGAGACCGAGGAGACCACAGAAGAGGATACCGAGTATCAGCAGGCGTTGGCCGACTACGAGACCAAGCTGAAGCAATGGGAGTCTGAGCAAAAAGAGTACGAAGAAAAGCTGGAAGCTGGTCGAAAGAAGGTCCAGGAACTGAACGTTCGCTTTGCTGACTGGTACTACGTCATTTCGTCCAAGACCTTCGACGACATCCGGGTCGATCGAACCGAACTGATCAAGGAGAAGGAACCAGAGAAGGGTGAGGAAACTAGTAATGCCGCTCCGGAACTTGCTCCTGCTTCAAGTGAGCCCGCATCTCCGGAGACCGTCCCGGAAGAGACTCCGGGTGACGAGCCGATGAATGAAGGAACTCCCCCGGATGAATTACCGGAAATCGATGAAGAAAAACTTCCGGACGGTGAACCTGTAGAGCCCAAACCTGCGACAGAATCTGAAGCAACACCAGCGGCCGACGATTCCTCAGCCGGCTCGACGGAATAGTGGATCGACTTCTCTAGTCGTCACCAAGTGTCGCGTTTTGAAACCGGGGCGAGTTGATCAGGCCGACTCGATGCGCGTAAAACTCGCTGAGGACGCCCAGCGTTCCGCATCCGTAGGTGACGCAGCGTCTAAACGGAATGCTTGAGGCCTCCTCGAAGTACCGGACGGGGACCGGGACGTCGCCGATCCGAAAGCCGAAGTGGACCGCCTGCGCGAGGAACTGGCTGTCGAAAACGAAGTCATCTGAGTTCTCCTCGATGGGAATCGTCTCCAACACCGCTCGGCTGTAAGCACGGAACCCGCTGTGGAAGTCGCCCAGGTTCTGGCCGAGGGCGATGTTCTCAACGGTTGTGAGAATTCGATTCGCAACATACTTCCAAACGGGCATGCCCCCTTCGAGAGCTTCCCGTCGTGTGCGGATGCGCGACCCCAGGACCACATCACAGATTCCAAGCTTGAGAAAGTCGACTGCGATTCCGGCCAGACGACTGTCGTACTGAAAGTCGGGATGGATCATCACTACATAATCCGCCCCTCGCTCCAGAGCGTGCCGGTAACAGGTCTTCTGGTTGGCACCGTACCCGCCATTCTGTTCCCGTTCGATGACCGTGATTCCCAGTGACCGGGCCACTTCGACCGTGCGATCGCTGCTACAGTCATCGACGAGAATGACTTCATCAATGGTCCCGACTGGAATATCACAGAGCGTCCGTTCGATCGTCGACTCGGCGTTATAGGCAGGCATGACGGCGATTGTGCGTTTGGCCTTGATCTCGGCCTGCGGAATTGTCGTCAACAGCGGTTCCAGGCGGCTCAGCTGCTCATCCGTCGAAGGAGTTCCGCGTGCTGTTGTGGATGAATCGGTTGTGATGGATGTCACGGTTGCCTCGTTGATGAGAGTCGAGTGGAGCCAGTCCGGTACAGATTTTGAGAGTCTGGTCTCAAAACTAGCTTGTGATTCAGAGGTGGAGGGAAGGCATCGGATCACAATTCAAAACATGGGGTATGTTTGAGCGTTCTCCTCCCGGCCGTGACATGGCGGATCAGTGCGATCATGCCGATGTTGACGGTCGTCCGTGCTTTAGCTCCCGGACACATTCATGGATGCATCGCCTGCAGCTTCCCACGCCTCGAATCTTGAGACGGCTCGCCCGTTACACACCGAGAAAGTGTCGCGCTTCAGCTTGATTGGTCTGTTGGGATTGCTCGTCGCTGTCTACTGGCCCGTGCTGCAGTTCGATTTCGTTAACTGGGATGATCCGTGGTACGTGCTGAACAATCCGCTGATTACAAGCTGGCATCCATACAACCTGTGGCGGATCGCGACGGAGTTCAATGTCAAGAACTATGCACCGCTGACGACGCTGTCGTTGTTGATTGACCATACGCTCTTCGGCAAGTCGCCAGGCGGATATCACCTGATGAATGTAGTGCTGCACGGCGTCAACGCCGTGCTGGTGCTGTTGCTCGTGACGCGTCTGACGGACAATCCGTCGATCGGACTGGCGACGGCGGCGCTGTTCGCGGTGCATCCGTTGCAGATCGAGACCGTTGCGTGGGTCTCATCTCGCAAGACGCTGTTGTGCAGCGTGTTCATGCTTGCATCCGGACGATGCTGGCTGCGACCGGATCGCATCGGACGTGACGAGCTTCGCGGGACTGTCTGGCTCGCTCTGGCGCTGTTGACCAAGGCAGCTGCGATCGTGTTGCCGCCGATCGTGCTGGCGTACGACGTGGTGGTGCGTCGCAAGACGATCGCCGATGCGTTGCCGCGTCAATTGGTGCCAGGTTTTCTATGCTTTCTGCTGCTGAGAATCACGATGTCAGCCCAGAACAGTGTCATGGGCGGGGTCCGCGGGCATCTGGGGATGAGCAAACTGCAAATCCTGGGGATCGATTCGGTGATCGTCTGGAAGTACGTGGGAATGCTTGCGTGGCCGTCGGGACTGAGTGTGCTTTACGACCCGCCGACGGAGGGCATGTTGCTGCCCATCGCCCTTTCGTCGCTTGCCTGGATTAGCGTGGGGATCATCTGTTGGAAAACGTGGCAACGCCTGCCGCTGTTGAGTTGGTCTGTGATCACCTGGTTCCTGCTGCTGTTCCCGGTGCTGAATTTCTTCCCGATCACGACGCTGATGAACGATCGGTACATGTACCTGCCGTGCATTTCTGCCTTTGGCCTCGCGAGTGGAGCGGTCGTCTGGCTTTCCCGCGAGATTGCAGATCGTGTTGCGTCATCGACATGCGCGCGAGGAAGGGTGAACGCGTTGGTCACCGGGGGAATCGGAGTGGCCGCCGTGTTCGGTTACGCCTCTGTGACGTCGAGCTATCTCCCGGTCTGGCGCGATGGTTTGAGCCTTTGGGAGAACGCTGTCGAGCGTGTGCCTCAATTACCAGTGGTGCAGATTCAATGGGCCGATGCGCTGCATGACTCGGGACAGATCGAGCGTGGGATTGTGGTGCTCGAAGAAACGCTGCAATTACGCGAACCGGACGAACCGGATCGGCAAAGAATTGAGGAACGGATTTCCCTGTGGCACGGAGAAGTCAGGTTACACCCCCAAGATGAAGTGAAATTACCAGCTGACTGGGAAAACCGGGAGATTCTTCTCAAAGGAATTTGACTGCCCTATTTGCTGATCTAGGTTTTGACAGTGAATGGAATCCTCAAAATTGCCCGGTGTTCTCCGTGGCAAGCGTTTGAGACCGGAGGTCTTCCTATTCAAAACGTCGTGCGGGGCGATGCTCTCGCGGCAATCCCTACTCGGGGGTAACAGGTTGGTCATCACAAGTACGTCCTTGGAGATGCCTGCCTGAAATAATTTCGAAAGATTAGGGGTTTCCAATGAAGAACATCGTCCAAAGCGTGAGGCAGTTTCTTGCCTCAGACGACGGGCCAACAGCCGTCGAGTACGCGGTCATGCTTGCCTTGATCGTCGTCGTTTGTCTTGCTGCCATCGGGCAAGTCGGCTGGAACGCATCCACCAAGTTCAATGCCGTTGTCGTGTCGTTGACCTGATCGTCGCAGTCGTCATTGACGACTGTGAAAAACATCGTCCTGCCGTCCGATCGAGTCTGATCGGACGGCGGACATTTCTGAAACAAACTGAGACGAACGACTCCACGTTATTAGAGCCCGGTTTTCTGTACATTCTGCTGCTGAACATCACGATGTCAGCCCAGACGAGCTTGATGGAGGGCGTCCGAGGACATCTGGGAATGAGCAAATTCCAGATCCTGGGCATCGATTCAGTGATTGTGTGGAAATACATCGGCATGTTGCTGTGGCCTTCGGGGTTGGCAGTGGATGGCTGCGAGATGGTTCACATAGCTGATACAACGACAGTGGGCGTTCTCGCTGATGACGGTTCTGAGCGTGAGTACAGCAGTCGTAGGCTATGCAGGCGCGACGACTTCGTATCTCCCAGTCTGGCTGAACGGACTGAGCTTGTGGGGACATGCAGTCCGTCATGTCCCATATTTGCAGGTGGTACAGACTCTATCGGCTGATTCGCTCTACGACTCCGTTCTCCACGAACAGGCGATCAAGGTGCTTGAGGAGACATTGCAATCCCGAGAACCGGATGAAGCGGACCGACGACGGATCGAGGAAAAGCTCGTCACATGGCGTCTCCGGGGTCACGCATGACTCAACAATGAGCTTTCGGCAAATCCGTCAAGAAAATCGGGAGATTCTTGTTAACAGAATTTGACTCCCCCAAATGCTGACCTAGGTTCTGAATAGACAATGGAGTCAAACCGTCACTTGGTCTCATTCGAGACAGTTGACATCCACAGGACTTTATTCAAGTCGCTGCAATTCAGTCCGCTGTCTCAGCGAATTTCATTTGGGGGTAACAGGTTGTTGACGGCATGAGTGTTCATGTTGATCGGCTGCCTGAATATTACGAAAGATTTAGGGGTTTCCAATGAAGAACTTCGTCAACAGCGTCAAGCACTTTCTCGATTCTGAAGATGGCCCGACCGCAGTCGAGTATGCAGTCATGCTCGCTCTCATCGTGGTGGTCTGCCTGACCGCCATTCAGGCGATCGGCACCAATGCCGCCGCCAAATTTGAAGCCGTCAATTCATCACTGAGCTGATTGCCGCCGTTGCTTCCCGCAATTGCGTGAACATCTCTGTCGTCCGACCGCGTTACTGGTCGGACGACAGACACTTTTGAAAAACAGACCCTGACGAACGACTTCACTGTTCATCGTCTTCCACGAAATCAAAACACAATGTTTCCCTTCTGGATCGATCTTCCGGCACTCTCGCTCCTGCAATGGATGCCATTTGCAGTTGCTGGCGCGGCTTTCTGGTTTGCGATTTCCGCACACCGTGGTCTCCGCTTTTGAGTCGGGATGGATCCACTTTCGTACTCCTCCGAAACTGAATTACTCCTCAAACACGTCGAGCGAATCGACAATAGAAAGGTGACCTCATGGATTGGCATGCCCTCCTCACTGAAAATCTGCACGTTAAGTTCGTCTGTATCGTGCTCATTATTGCGGCCTGGATCGACGGAAAAGAGCTGCGAGTTCCGAACTGGATCACCTTCCCAATGGTGCTTTCCGGCATTGCGTTCAATGTCTGGATGAGCGGCGTGAGCGGGTTGGGAGCTGCCTTGCTCGGCACAGTCGTCGGTCTGGCCACCCTGCTGCCGCTGTATGCGGTCGGAGGCATGGGAGCTGGCGACGTGAAACTGATGGCCGGTATGGGTGCCTGGCTGGGTCCCGTGGTGACATGGTATGCGTTCTGCGTTTCCGTCATCGTCGGAGCCGTCATGGCGATCGCCATGGTGCTCTACCGAAAGGGCTGGGACAAGCACTATGGTCAATTCCTGATGATTGCTGCCGAATGGCTGACCATCAAGAATCCCAAAGAGCTTTCTCGCATCGCCGCTGAGCGGAAGCCCAGGATGTTGCTCCTGCCCTACGGAATTCCCATCTGCATCGGATCAATCGCCTACTTCTTCTACGCAGGCATGATCTAGTCACTGTGGGTTGTGAACTGCGACCACGGAAGCCTGTGGTCGCTGGAAGGCTCCTGGAAACCTGGGAAGGCTGTGTTAAGCATAACGCTTGTGAGAGCTCAGCCCGGATGACCCGGATGATCAATTCAACACGTCAAATCGTTATAGGCTGAAGAGTTTAACACGCTGGTGCCGATGATGGGAACGCGACCTTGCATTTCCATTGCGACACCTCCCCCTCGTCCCCACGGACACCTCGTGAGGTGAAACAATGAAAGTCAAAACAGTCGCATTACTTGTGGTCGCGATCGGATGTGGCCTGGTTGCCATGATCGGCGTCCAGCAAGCCATGAAGGGAAAACAAGGTGGGCCTCAGGAGGAGAAAGTTTCTGTGTTAATGGCCGTGACTGAAATTCCGGTCGGAACCTCGCTGACACCCGAGAACGTCATGTTCAAGGATGTTGATATTTCATTGGTTCCTGAGAATGCAATCACGACCGAGGAGCAATATGCAGAACGAGCTGCCAAGAGGCTGATTCTGCCGAACACCCTGATCACGATGAACGTCCTCGGCGAACCAGGAGTCACGGGTGGGTCCATGGCGATCCCCAAGGGGATGAGAGTGGTCTCGGTGAAGGTGAATGATACGCAAACACATAGCGGCATGCTGGCTCCTGGTGACCGGGTCGATGTCCTCGTGACTTACCAGTCCCGTGGTCGTGGAGGGACGACGACACAGGTTCGGCCTCTGCTCGAGTATGTTCCGGTTTTCGCAACGGGTAGTCAGACAGAGAATTCAAGTGATGCCAAGAAGGGAGCAGCAGTGAAGAATGTTTCGCTACTCGTAACACCGGAACAGGCTTCCTTCGTCTATCTCGCTGAGCGGAAGGGAGAACTTTCTCTGGTCTGGCGGAATAAGGCGGATGATGAACAAGTGCAGGTGGGAGCCATCGACGAGCGTCTGATGGAAGAGCTGCAAGGGACTGCTGATCGCGACGCACGATACCCGATGTACGGCGAAGGATTCGTTGAAACCGGAGAGGGAGGCCCGCCGAATGGAGCGGGAGTCGGCAACTTCCTGTCCGAGCAGGAAAAGGAACCCGAGCCTGAGAAAACAAAACCGGAACCCAAGGTCGAGGTTGCTCTCGTTGATCCTGATGTTCCAACCTGGAAAATGCAGATCTTTCGGGGGGAGAACCTGGAAGAAGTGAATCTCGAACTTCCCGTCGAGGAAGTTCCTGAAGAGGAGACGGCGGAAGAAGGCGGAGCTTCGGGAACGAGCGATGAGAACGCTCAGACCGAGCGAAAGTCGCCGTTTGCTCCAGTACTGGAGAAATTCAAGAATCTTCCGTTCGGTAAGTAACGAGCGGAGAAGCGGGCGGGCCATCTCAACGTAGCGATTAGACACGGAAGTCAACTACCGAAACTCACACACTCTTCAATGAGTCGGCCTGTGCGGGGGCACATGCCGGATTCGTTGATGAGCGAGTTTCCTTTTCAAGCAAGGTGCACGGATGCTTACCACGAAAAAACGCTGGGGCCGTTCGGCGTGGTTGTCTTTGCTGGCGTCGTTGATGCTCGCAGGAGGACCAGCCATGACCTCCGCTCAGCCGCCGGCAGGCGAGCCTGAGCTGCGTGCGAATGAGAACATCTATGAAGTTCTCACGCCGACCAGCGAACTGACCATCACCGAGCAGTTTGCCAGAATCTTCCAGTGTGCCAATAAGATCACACGGGTCGACGGATTTGACCCGGATGTCATCTCGGTTGATGCGCTCTCCCCCTATCGCCTGCGTGTGCACGGCGAAAAGAGCGGTGTCACCACGCTTGTCATCACCGATGAGTACGACAACAGTTACAGCATCGAGGTGTTCATCGCGGGCGATGTCCGCCACCTTGAAGCTTATCTGAGGCAGCTGTTTCCGGAAGCCTCAGTCACGGCTGTAAAAATCAAAGACAGCATCGTCCTCAAGGGAGTCGTCACCGAGCCGGATCATATCCAAGAGATTATGGATGTGGCCAAGGAGTTCTACCCGAACGTCCTCAATCACATGCGTGTCGGCGGTGTCCATCAGGTGCTGCTGGATGTGCGGGTGATGGAAGTCGCCCGGACGAAGGTGAGGCAACTCGGCTTCAACTTCCTGTTAAACGGCAACCATACCTTTGTCGCCAGCACACCAGGAGCAGTGACAGGTCTGAGCAGTGTGACCACGCCACCCGGCGGACCAAGTGTGGCATCATTCACGGGATTGGATGCTGCCATTCAGTTTGCCGTGATGGGATCAACGGAGGTCTTCAACGGATTTGTCGACGCCCTGAGAAACGAAAGTCTGCTCAAGATCCTGGCCGAGCCACGACTGGTCACAACCAGCGGTCGCCCCGCAACAATCCTGTCCGGTGGTGAATTTCCGATTCTCGTTCCGCAAAGCCTCGGTACGGTCTCAATTCAATGGCGTGAATTCGGCGTCCGAATGGAAGCCGTTCCCGTCGTGCTGGGCAACGATCGCCTGCGACTCGATGTTGCACCGGAAGTCAGTGAACGAGACTTCAGCAATGCCGTTACCGTGCAAGGGATGGTCGTACCGGGCATCACCACTCGTCGCGTGAACACGCAGGTGGAAATGCGTTTTGGTGAGACCCTGATGATTGGTGGTCTCATCTCGACACGATCAACTTCTGAAGCCACAAAGCTGCCGTTTCTTGGCGAACTTCCTCTTGTGGGAGCAGCATTCAGGGCTGTGAACCACAGTATGTCTGAAACGGAACTGCTGATTCTTGTGACTCCGCACATGGTGGCCCCCATGAGCCCCGAGCAAACACCATGCGTTGCCCCCGGTGGCTTCACCGATAATCCCACGGATCGGGAACTGTTCATCGACGGGATGATCGAAGTCCCCTTCTATGGTGACGCCTGCGAAGGATGTCAATCGAACGGTGAGTACGGTGGTGGAGCCGCCTTTGGTGGGGCTTACGGCAGCGGCGAATACGGACAATGTGGTCCTAATGAGTATGTTCCCTCACAAATGCAGGGATATCCCTCAGGAGGCATGATTGGTCCGGATTCCGATCATGAAATGATGTCACAACCGCCACTTCCTTCAAACAGTATGCCGCAGCCGACGATGAGACCGGATGCAATGCCGGCTACTCCGATGACGAATCCGACATTCCAGAATGACGGCTCATCGCAGTTCACGAATCCGACATCCATGCAATCGCTGCCGGCCTTGCCGCCGCTGCCTGGACATGTCAACACTTCCGCTCGCAATACCTCCGGAGCAAATCAGCCAGCGAATCTGGGACTGATTGATCCATTTCGAGGACCGATTCAGCAAGGTGAAGTCCCTGTGCAGGTTGAGACAAGTCCGATTCGCCTCACATCAGGTGTGGCGAAGCGATAAAGCGGGAGATCGTAAAAACAGGACCAATCGAGACAAACCGTCTTTCGTCTCTGACCGGAGGTGAGTTTCCGCAACATGATTTCCCGTCCAACGCATTTCTGCGAAGTAGAGTCACGATGACAACCATTTCCGGTGTTCGGTGTCGAGTCGACAGGATGCCTTGATGCCGCTCGGTTGTCATCCAGCCTTGAGAGTGAGTCACTCATGAATAACGTTGTCCGTATGGCGATCGTTGATCCCAACGATGCCACTCGAAGTTCTCTGAAAAACATGCTGCTGGGTATCGATGCCGTCTGGCTCGAAGCCGAGTGCTCCCGGTACGAGTTTTTCAACGACGTTCTGGAGCAGACCAAACCGAATCTCGCCCTGGTCGCGATCGACTCCGATCCCGAAAAAGCACTCATGTTGCTGGCTCAGGTGAGCCAGGAGGTCCCCAGCTGTGCCCTGCTCGTTGTGAGCGGTTCTCAAGAAGGAAGCTTGATCCTCCAAGCGATGAGGAATGGTGCCCGGGAGTTTCTGAATTATCCGATTCAACTCGACGACTTCATGGCCGCGCTGGATCGCATCCAGCAGTCGATGAATAAGTCAAACGGACCTGGCAAATCCAAAGAACGACAGGTCATCACTGTTGCGGGTGCCAGCGGCGGTGTGGGCTGCACGGCTTTGGCAATCAACCTGGCTTGTGTGCTTGCTCAGAACCCGCAAAACAGTGTCGCAGTGATTGATCTGGATCTCTCTCTCGGCGACGCGGATGTGTGGCTGGATATCATCCCCGACTACACGATTCTCGACGTTGCTGAGAACATCACGCGACTCGACTACTCACTACTCAAACGATCTCTCACAATGCATGAGTGTGGCGCGTTCCTGCTGCCTCGCCCGGTGCAAATGATCGAAGAGGATTTGATCTCTCCTGATTCGCTCAAACGCGTGGTCAAACTGCTCAAGGCCACATTTACGCACTTGGTCATTGATGTCAGCAAGTCATACACGCCGCTCGACGTCGCCGCGATGGAGCTGTCTGATCAGGTGTTGCTCGTAACACAGCTCGACCTTCCCAGCTTGCGGAATGTCGTCCGTCTCATTCAGTTCGTGGATGAGAAGGAAGAGATCCAGGAGAAACTTCGAGTTGTCGTGAACCGTATCGGCCTCGAGGATTCACAGATCAGTCTCAACAAGGCTCTCGAAACGATCGGCCGCGAAGTCTTCTGGCAAATCCCGAATGACTATGCCAATATGGTGGAGTCTCGAAACAACGGCGTGCCTTTGATCACCGAGGCCCCCAAGGCCAAGTTGACTCGGTCCATTGAACAACTGGCCGAGGCAATTGACGCATCCTTCGTCGCCAAGGGTGCCAGTGATGATGGGGCTCCAGCTAAAAAAGGGAAGAGCCTCTTCAGCTTTCTCGGTTCAAAATAGGCACGCGGCTTGCTGCTGGTGCGGAGATCACTCCCCCTGTCCTGCCTTCCATAGGTTGAAGGTCAGGTGGGCCTGACCCTGATGATGTGGCTCGTGCCACGCCACGATCTTTAATGCCATACCGAGATTCCAGCCACGCTCTTTCAATGAGGCTGGGACGACTCCCAGGTCATCATCGGTGAATAGTTTCATCGTCGCCAGGAGATGACCGCGCGTCAGTTCGAGTGTGTCTCGGATCTCGTCGAGTGATGGAAGTCGCTCATCGGCTACGCTCCCCTTGCGAAAGCGGCCGAGAAGGTCTTGAGAAAGCGTAGTTTGAAAGTCTGGATGCATCATCGCGAAGACACCCTCCGTGACGGCGATGTGCATCAGCTGCCAGGCGATGTGAGCCCGACCAGGTCCCGGCTGCCAGGAAAGAACGGCCTGCGGGGCCTTCGTCTCAGCTATCGCTTTAAGCGTCTCCAATGTCCGTTCGCGATTGAACTCCCATTGTTCGATGCGATCTCTGAGGGTGTTCATTGAACGATCTCCAATACTTGAAATGACGGATCCGTGGATAAATCACGAGAACGGCAAAGACGCGGACCCACTTTGCAACGCAGTTCACAGTGACTGGCAGGTGCTGATTTTCGTCTGGAAAAGTCGTTCAACTCACGCGACATTCAGCGATCTCTGACGATAACATCTGGCCATGCCAAGTTCACCTGACAATCCTATCATTCGTGAGGAATCTGCAGCGGCGCCAGACTCGCCCGCTCACGCGCGGGTGATGGATTTCATCAACAGCCGGATCAATTTTGAACGGCTCCCAGCCGAGCAGTACGAACTGCAGGACTTCAAGCTCGATCGCATGCGTGAGTTGCTCTCGCGCTTGGGAGATCCGCAACGAACGATTCCCGCGATCCACATCGCCGGGACGAAAGGCAAAGGCTCAACGGCCGCCATGACTGCGGCCATTCTGTCGGCGACCGGGACCCGCATCGGGTTGTTCACGTCTCCCCATCTCGATTCGATCGGCGAGCGAATGACCGTCAACGGTCAGCAGCCGACAGGCGATGAACTTCTGGAATCAATGAAGATAGTGAGGCCGGTCGTCGAGGAGATGGATACCTTGGGGCCAGCGATGTCCCCAACATTCTTCGAGTGCATCACCGCCATCGCCTGGATGCACTTTCGTGACAAACACGTTCAACTGGTCGTCCTGGAGGTCGGACTGGGCGGACGGCTTGACGCAACGAACGTCTGTTCGCCGTTAGCGACTGTCATCACCAGTATCAGCCGTGATCATGAACGCCTGCTCGGGAATTCGTTAGCCTGTATTGCTACCGAGAAAGCAGGCATCATCAAGTCGAAAGTTCCAGTCATCAGTGGAGTGACACAAGAAGAGCCGAGGGAAGTCATCCGTCATTCCGCAGAGGAGAACGGCTGCCAGCTGTTCGAACTGGACCGTGACATCATCTGGACACCAGTCGACAGGTTGGTCGCTGATCCGAAGTCGCCTGCTGGTCTCACTCCACTTGTGATCGATGTCCGAACACCGTGGAGAACACACCGAGTCAAAGTCCCGCTACCCGGTGAACACCAGGCTCGAAATCTGGCCTTATCGCTGGCGGTCTGTGATCAGCTGTCACTGCGGCATGCGGTCATTCCGTCGAACGCCATCACACGCAGTCTGGCTCAACTCTGCTGGCCGCTCCGCATTGAGGTGCTCAGACATTCTCCTCTGGTCATTGTGGATGCTGCCCACAACGACGGTTCCGTCAACTGCCTCATCGACACGCTCCGGGATGCAGCGTCAGGCAAACGGGTTCTCATTTTTGCAACTTCAAAAGACAAAGACACTCACGGTCTTCTCGCACAACTGGGAGACCATTTTGACCGGGTGATACTTACCCAATTCGTTGGCAATCCACGAAGTGTGCCAATTGAAACTTTGGTCAGGATCGCAGCCGAGGTTCTCACCATCCCCTACGAAACCGCGACAGATCCAACAGCAGCATGGCAACTCGCAAGCCAATCGCTGACTCCCAACGACATGATCTGCGCCACCGGCTCATTCTTCCTAGCCGCAGAGATGCGAGCCCTTATCAAGAATCTTCCTTTCAATGGTCACTGACCATCGGCCTTCCTCCCAGCGCATGCCAGAATTCGATTGGTTACAAACGAATCCACAGCGCAACTCCGGAATAGCCCGAAAAGTTGCAAAGCGTGGCACAAACCATCGCGGCCAGCATGGCCACATGAGAATGAGGCTGTCCCTCGCATCCGCGTGGATCGGGAATCGATTGCAAAAAACTGCAAAACCCCCGTCGCGGACTGAGTCTCCATGGGATACCTCAAAAAGTTGTACCAGTGCTTATGAGGGCTTGTCGTTACCCACATCTTTACAAGAAGTCGATGACTTGAGTGGTGATTGATTGCGTGTTGTTGTCGGGAGTTACG
>JAGQQG010000113.1 GCA_020426325.1 Planctomycetaceae bacterium
TCATCAGAGTCTCCTTCGACCATCATCGGTCTGTTGACTCTCATAACATCTGGATCAAAATTCGGGGAGCATGCCAGAACTTGGTCTGCTCGCACTTAAGGCCGTCCGGCAACGTATGGTCGACAACGGCTGGAGTCGTGGTTACATCAATAAGTCGATCGGTCGGATTCGCAGATGCTTCAAATGGGCAGTTGAAAACGAGCTGGTCCACCCGGACATGTACCCCGGGCTAATGGCCGTTTCCGGCTTGCGGAAAGGCCGTTCAGAGGCTCGTGAACCTGATTCGGTGCAACCCGTGGACGATGCGACCGTGCAGGCCACACTACCCCACCTGACATCCACAGTAGTTGATATGGTCCGTCTGCAGCGGATCACGGGATGTCGCCCCCAGGACGACTGCAAGCTGCGGCCCTGCGACATCGACATGTCTGGTGAAGTCTGGCTCTACCGACCGGACACGCACAAGACCGAGCATCATGGGCGGGAGCGAATCATCCCCATCGGACCAAAGGGTCAGGACATTCTGCGGTCGTACCTGCTGCGGGAGAATGAATCCTACTGCTTCCGGCCCGTGGATTCTGAGAAGAAACGCCGCGAAGACCAACACGCGAACCGCAAGACATCCGGGCAGGTGGACTGAAGCCATGCGAGGTTGTTCAGGGTGGTCGGATCACTTGGGTTGATCATCAGGGCAGCAGAGTAGGCCTTTCTGGCATCTTCGTATTGGTTGTCTGCGTGGAGTGTCGCCCTTTTCTCAGCCTGGAAGATGGCGGACGGCTTCAGGCTGATGGCCTTGTCGAAGTCCTTCAGTGCCCGATCAACCTGCTTGGCCTTCGCGTAGAGTCGGCCCCGGTTGTAATAGGCTTCTGCCTGCATCGGATTCAGCTTGATGGCTGCGTTGCAGTCATCGAAGGCTTGCCGAGGTTCGAGTAGGCGATGCCGCGATTCAGGTGGGCCTGTGCGGTCGGCTTGTCTGCGATGACGATCGTGAACGCATCAACAGCCGCTTGCCAGTCCTTCCTCAGAAGTGCCTCAGACCCGTCGTCAAAGGCCGATGTCATCAGTAGGGCTGTCAGGAAAACCACCGGTGAACTCCTTGATTCTTCGTCGCAACTCTTCCAAAACGATGTCATTTAGCTCATCATCATCGGGAAGCTGAAGATGACCATACCCACCAAGATGAAAACCTTCAGCCTTCATGTCGTCAATCCATTGATTGGCCAGTTTTCGTTTCATTGCTCGGCAAATGTATTCCATCACCAACCTATACGGACTGCTGGGCAGAACCTTACAGCTGTTTCTGGCCGGATACCTGATTTTGTTGGTCCTGATGGAATGGTTGCACGAGTTGGGGCTGCCAACAGAGGGTTACCTAATGATCGTTCGGTCGTGGTACTTCCCGGTGACGTAGCTGATCGACAGCAGCTATTGCCCGTGGTGGCTTGAGGAGCTTCTGAAATGGGCAGCAACACCGTGAGAATCATCACGTTGGTCGGCATGGTACGCTGACCGCCCAGAGGTGACATTCGGTGGACGGACGCCCACGGAAGCCGTGTACCGCCTGACCGGGCAGGATGAGAAGCCTGAATCGTGGAGAGACCGGCCGCCGATGCTGCGAGTCCCCGTCCCCAAGTTCAATGTCCAGTTGAGGTCTGACGCTCCCTGATTGCTTCAGACACACGGTCGGCAAGAGTCCCCTTTTTCAGAAGCTGATTCACCCTCTGGCGAGTGACTCCCAACAGTTTCGCACACTCGAACATCGTGTATTCGTTGCCTCTGACGTCGATGGATTTCACCAACCCTCTCGATGACTTGTTGCGGTCGATCAGCCGGAAGTTGGAGCGTCCATATGGTCTGCCGGTGCGCCGCTTGTCAATCCGCTTATCTGGGGGGATCTCGCCAACATCATTGAGAAACGCTTCGTAGTCATCCCATGCGGACACACGATCACCATGCGTGTGCTTCATCCACTGACTGTACGTGTATGTGCCGTACCGCTTCTCCGGATTTCGCTGTCTGGCAGCCTGACAGCCGACGCAACGTGACGACGAACCGTTAACGATGTGTCCGCGAAAGTAGGTTCGGACATCTCCGCACGTACACTTGGCGGTGCACTTACAGGCGGTCTGACCGTACCGCTTCTCATACCACTCATCGATAATGTTGAGTTTGCCGAAGGTTTGCCCGAGGTAGCTCTTGCGGCGTGGCATGACGAAGGCAGTTTACGCACACCACTGTAGAGAGAAAAACTCTCGGGGCTGAAGCAAACCCAGAGAGCGTATAGCCATTGAGAAGATGGAGGAGCTATTGAACCACATGACATATGAGGAGGCCTAACGATCGACGAAAAGCGGACATTGTCCGCCTCGGCGACCGGAAATCGGACCAGACCCCCAGGGGGTCGCTGGGACTCCTAGTGCTCCTCCACCTCCAGCCGGATCCCTAAATCACTGTCAAATTAGGCAAGGTGCCAGTATGTGGACTGTATGGTCGTGATTGAAGGCACATCCGGGGCACGGAGGAAATGCCGGCCCAATTTTCAGCAAGCACGTTGCTGACGGTAGGGAAGTACGTCAGTCCGAAGCTCGCAAGCAATTCTCGTTGATGACACAGGTCATTTCTCCCTCGGCTATTTCGACTTCTGAATGACTTGCGGCACGCGATTTTTGCGACGACTTCCCGCAATTGATTTGATGAGGCAGGTCAGGCAAAACCATCCCACAACCTGAAACCTGTGTGAGCCCACAATCCACCTCGGGACGTTCGGCGACCTTTTTCCGTCGAGTAATCGAGGTGGGTTTGGCGGTAGCTCACTCGGAAAATACAATTATCCGCGGAGGGCCGCATGCATCAGCGGAACATTCGTAGATTCATCACGCCGCACATTGCCTTGTGCTTCACGATCCTGCTGAGTCCAAAGTGTCCAATCACCGATTCGGGATGGGATCTATGCACGTTTTAATGCACGAAACGTGCACGATTCGGGGGCATTTCAAGGAACCAGTGGACTGCGAATTTTAAGAAATCCTCGAAAAAACGACGTTTTCGTCCCTCCTCTTCTCCGTTCGGGACGTAGAGGTCGCAGGTTCAAATCCTGTCATCCCGACTTGAGACGGTCCGTTGTCCTGAGTGGACAGCGGGCCTTTTCTATTGCCGGAATAGGACTTTGCGCTATGTCGATGTGACCGGGAGTTCGGCCCGTCTTCAATCGACCGAATGACTGAGAGTGACTCCTGTGTGCTTGGTTGCACCAGATTTGGTGCAACCGTTGGTGCAACCAAATCGGTTGTCCCTGTTGCTCGCATCGGCCACTGTTCGGGAATCGCTGTTGAGTCGAGATTGAGGGAAGGCAAAACGTCGAGTGCTCCCTGAACATCGAGGAGTTTGGGATCGGTGTAGACGTTCATCGTCAGGTCGATGTGAGAATGACGCATCGCAGCCTGTGCCGTTCGCGGAGTCACTCCCCCCTTGCTCAATAGTGTCCCGAACGTGTGACGCAAGGCGTGCACATCGAGTGACCGGCCCCGATCATCACGCTTGGGGATACCAGCAACCTTGAGGTCTCGGTCGAGGATCTTCACGAGTCCGCTTGGGACGTCGAAAAGCGGAGCCGAGTTCAATTCCGGTTTCAACCGCCCGTCTCGTCTCACAGGATCGCCGGAGCCGCCTTCATCACCCTCGATGACTCCAACCTTGAACGGGATCGTCGGTGACTCCCCCACGGCCTTCTCGGCAGTCTGTGCCTTCCTTGCGATCCATTCGCCAAGTTCGGCTGCCAAGTCAGACCGAAGCGGTAACAGTGATCCATGACGGTTCTTTTCATCCGCAGCGTCCAACTCCAGACACGGCATCGTTCCATCGAGTAGGCACTGACCAACGTTGAGTGATGCCAGTTCGTTCCTTCGCAGTCCCGTCAGAACGAGTGTCTTGTACACCAACGCTCGCTCACGTCCACGCCAAACGAGTTCATCAATCAGGTCAGGGTTCCCCTTCAGTCTCTCCCTTGCCCGTTCTGCCGATTCGTGAATCGTTTTCAGCGAGAGAGGAGCCTTGTGCCATGTTGAACGTCCGGCTGATTCATCCGGCCTTTTCCGCGTTGTGAGTCGGCCATACTCGGCAAGCGGCCGGAGCGCCGCGACTGTCAGCAGATTCTCCAATTCCGATTCCGTCATTGCCCGTCTCTGCCGGCGTCGGTCTGCCTTCACGTCTCCCCGTGGCACTGAATCAAACGGAGACTTTAACATTCGCGGTCGGACACCATCACAACACCAGTTTGCGAACATCACGAACGTCTCACGGTAGCCGTTCCGTGTTGCAGGTGACATCCCTTCCCGTTGCCTTCCCAACAACCACTTCGTCAGACGTTCAGCATCGAGGTCTGACAGACGCTGGAAGCCGCAGTCGGCGCAGACGCGGCTGAACTGTGACCGCATGTTCGTGATGCGTACCGAACTGCATTCCCTTACCTCCAGATATGCCGCATAGTCTTCAAAGTGATCGGCGAGTGGTCGTGTCTGATGGTCAGCAACCGCATCCTGAGTTGGTGTCAACACCTGTGCCTTCACCAGTTCTGCCCGACGTTCCAGATCGGCCAGGACTGACATCGCGGCCTGTTTGTCACGACAGCCGGTCGCCACTTCTCGGACGATCCCTTGTCCGTCCCAATACTTCGCTGTGAATGTGCCGGCTGAGGTGACGATCCGTTTCGAGCTATCTCGACCACACGTGACGCGAGCGGTTCGAGCCTTTCCACGTCCGTCCCTCCAGCGGGCGAACTGCTCGCCCTTACGCGTGAAGAACTCCGCGTCCAGCGGTGGTTTCCGGGTCGTCTGCTTGCGAAAGACGCTTCCCATGTCACTTTCCCTTTCGTCGCGAAATGACTTCCAGTTCGAGATATGCCGCGAGCAGGTCCAGACTTTCCATCGACAGACCTGCCCCACCGATGAACTTCGCCAGGGTCGATTGACTGATCCCGGTCTGCTGACTGATCCGGTATCTGCTCTCACCACAATCGGTAACCGCCTTGCGAATCTGATCGGTCAACGATGTCAGTTTCTTGCGTGCCATAGGAGAACTCGCGTGCTTTCCGAAGCGGATAGTATCTTATCCCCGATGTTCGGTGTCGACCAGAGACTTTTCGGCGGAATCGATGGTCTCGATTCGGACACACTGCCACCCGCACGACCTCAGCAGTCGTTTGAGGATTCGACGCAATCCCTGAATGCTGTGCCCTTCGATCGTGAGCCGAACGCGTTGGCGGTTGATTTGCTTTCGGGGGATCTGGCTTCGCATTTGATCGCTGAATCTGCTCAGACTGGGTGGTCGGGTGCTCAGGTGGTCGATCGCAGAGTACCGTGTGAGCGGTGGGTGGTCGGTCGGTTCCCCTTTAGGGGACCGACCACTCCACCCCCCGGTACGTGGTCGACTGGTAGTGGTTGGGTGGTCGACTGGTAGTGGTTGGGTGGTCGATTGGCATCCGAACACCCCTCATTCAGAGAGCGTGTAGAGAGTCGTGTCATTACCTTTGATGGTCTCCTGACGTGACGTGATCACACCTTCTTTCTCAAGAATGCCCGTCAGTCGGTCTGCACGCCCTTTACTTCCAATGTCGGCGTATTGCCTGAGCTTGTTTCCTGAAAGCTCTCCGTGCTCCGTGAGTGCCGCAACGATGGCCGCTTTCCCTTCCATTGTCCGCTGGTCGAGGGCGATCTGTTGTTGTGTCCGTTTCAGCTTTGTTGGGTCTAGGCCATTCGCCACGGTCCACGCCGGAAAGTCCCAACGGAGAACAAGCGGGTTGACGCGGTCAAACGATCGGACTACCGCCTCAAGCACAACATGATCATCTTGCTCGTCTTCACGCAGCACGAGATGTGTGTCAGCTGCCCGTGAGATGGAGCCGGCTCCGCTGCCAACATCCGTCACACGCTTGTCTGACTGGCTTCATTTGCTCGTGTGGTGGACCATGACGATCCCACAATTGAGTTGATCGGCCAGCTGGTCGATCTGATTGTAGACGCCGGCGATTTCAGCGTTGTCATTCTCAGAGATCCCTGACGCCAGCATGCGGTACCACGCATCGGTGATGACCAACTGATATGTGCTGACGGCCTCCTCCAGCGTCAGGAGCAGGTCGCCCCAGTGCTGGAGTCGCCCACGAAGAGACAGCACTTCAATCACATCAGCGATGTCATCGAACGGGATCATCATCCCGTCTGCGACCTTGCGAAGTCGGCTGACGATCGTCTCAGGATGCAATTCATTGTCAATGAGAAGCACGCGACCCGCACTGACTTTGAAGGTATCGAGCCACGGTCGACTCGTCGCAACGCAGATTGCCAGTCCCAGTGCCATCCAGGACTTCCCCACCTTCGTGTGAGAGATCAGGTTGCAGGTCTCGCCTTGTCGAAGCAGACCTTCAATGATCGGTCGACGCAGGTGGGGATATGGAAGACTGCATGGTCGCAACGGAACACACTACGGGTGGCATTGCCTGGCCCAACTGTTCAGCCGACAGGTTGCTGACGGTCGAGAAGTGTGTCGGGCCGAAGTTCGCAGGCAGTCTTTATTGATGACACAGGTGTGCTCGTCATGTGTGCTGATGAGTCGGGCACACATTTTCCCGGGGATGGGCTTGTTGGCTTGGTGTTGAGTGCCATCTGAGCGATGAAAGGTGAGATCGCGTTCTGCCGTTTGCACGGAATCGGCCAGAGATTTGTGTGAGACGCAGACAAGAGAAGGTCTGATGCCGTCCCGGGTGACGTTGAGTGGCCAAGACTACTCATCAGGCTGTTCGTCAGTGGAGTCGGGAGTGGTAATCCGTTCTTGCGCTTCTTGCAGAAACGTTTGGTTATCTGTGTTGTTCTTCCATTGGTCCCAGGTGAGCAGGTCGCGGAGGGTTTCGAGGTGTTTGCGGGCTTCGTCGGGGTGTCCCAGTTGATGGTGGGCCATGGCGATGAAAGCCACGTCGGCCGGGTTCAGGGCGCCGGACGCTTTTGAGTTGAGTTTGACCGATCTTTCGAGAGTCTCCAGCGCCTCTTTGAAATGTCCGGCTCGGTACTGGGCGACACCCAGCGTGTTCAGGATCGATCCATTCTCGGGTGATGCTTCGACAGCTCTTTCCGCCCAGGCCAACGCCTGCGCGTAGGCGTCCACCGGTTGTTTTGCTCAAGAGCAATGTACCAACTGCTTTCGTTCAGGCCGTTTGCATCCCAAGTACCGTCGTCAGCAAGGAAGGACTTTGTCATTTCATCGTAGATGTACTTCGCCTGATCAGACTTGCCGGACTTCAACAGTTGTGCTGCGATGCGAGGCAACTCGCGCGTGAAGATGCGGTGGAGTTCCGTTCGCCGGGCTTTGAAGGGTTAATGCGCAGGTTGTTCGGAGAGGCGTGCGTCTGCGTAGGCCATGGCCGCCTTGAGTGCGGCGATGCCTTCAGTGACATCGCCCTGTTGACGACGGATGATAATGAGTTGATCGAAGGTCTGGTTGACGAGTGCAACCTCCGCCTCGCTCGGCTGGGCTTCACTCCCGGACTCAGGTTCACGTGTGTAAGATTCGATCACGTCTGTGAGAAGCGTTTCCTAGTCTTCGGGAGCAGCCTCCAGACCTGAGGCACGAAGTTCGACAAGGGCAGTGTGTAGCTGCTCGACACTCAGGTTCTCGGATGCACTGTCCTTGAGATGGGCGACATTTGCCTTGAAGAGTTCAAACGCTTCTTGATAGTGCTCGCCGGCGAGTGGTTGCTCACCCCGTCGCTGATGGAGATATCCCGTCGTCCGCACGCATGCACCGAGTTGAGCCTGCAATGCGAGGTCATCGGGCGCTTCCTGAACGAGCTTTCGCTGCTCCTCCAATTGTGTCGTGGCTTTCGCGAGATACTCGTCGGTGTCCTGTTATTTGAGGAGTGCCTCGGCTTCGCGTTGGGCCACATGACAGACCAGTACGTCGTGCCAACCTTTCCCCAGTTGGCCTCCATTGAGCTTGGGGATCTTCTCAGTGTACAAGTTGAAACTAGCTTCGTAGGCCGCCTGTGCTTCGAGCGGTTGCCCCAGCTGGTGATGAGCCATCGCTTGGTAAAAGTAGCAAACGGTGTCGATCAGCCCATTACCGTTGGCGAGAGCCCGACTGCTCTCCAGTCGACCGATGGCCTCCGCGAACCGACCGCCTCGATACTCTGCGATGCCCTGTGCCATTAAGTACCACGGGACCAGGTATTCGCGCTCTGGGACTCTTTCTTGCAGGCGGTCTAACATCGCGTTGATCGGCACGGGATCGACGGCATCGGGCAGAAGTGCGCAAACCTTTCCGCATCGTTCTGCCAGGACAGGATCATCCGTCTCAGCGGTGTTCGCCAGCATTCTTTGACAATGGCTGCGGTAAGCCTCCGCATCACCCGCGAATGCCAGGAGGACGCCGACTTGATATTGCACGTACGGATCATCTGGTCGGATTTCCGCGTATTGAATGCCAGATGTCACAGCAGCCGTCCATCGTCCCGCTTGAATCTCGTCCTCCATGATCGTCCGCCAAACCCAACCTTCGGTCACTTCAGGTTCGGCCTCGACGATCAAGTGTGCGATATCAGCGGGGGTCACCTCGCCCGGTGAAGTCTGCTCCTCGATCTCCAGGAGGTCAGCCGCCTCCTTGCAAAACTGATTGAGTTCGTCGTCATTCGGGCGTGACTTGGCCATCCAATGACAGGCGGCCTGATTCCACTTGAGAGCGTGATCCTTTTCACCCAGTTGCCAGTAGGCCATCGCGACAAAAAACCAGTCGTAAGAGTTGCCTCCGCTTCTCTTTGCCATGGATTTGCGCAGGGCGTTGAGGGCAGCGGCCCATTCATTGTTTCGATAGTAAGCGACACCGAGTGTGTTCAGGATGGCCCCACTCTCGGGGAATTCAGTGACAGCGGCCTTGGCAATCTCCAACCCGCGAGCATAATCCTCAGGTGGCGAGTCATTCCTGACGACAAGACCCCATGACAGGCTGTTCTGCTCGTTGGCAAAGAGCTGCCCCGCTTCAACGGCGAACGATGTCTCCTGGAAGACATCGGCGTCGACAGGGACTCCCGTCGAGTTCTCGTCATTCATCAACCGCTCGACTTGACGAACGAGTTGCTTGGCAACGTCGCTTTCCGAGTCCTGCTGTTTCAACGCCATCGCCAGCAGCATCGTTCCCAACGGGTTTAAGATTTTGTGGGATTCGCGGAGTTTCTGATCGACTTGTTGTAGAACTGTGACGGCTTCCTCAGTACGACCGAGTCGCAGCATTGCGCCCCCCCTTAGAATTTCAGCGATCAAATTGTCTGGTTTCGCCGCAAGGATGAACTCCGTCTTCCGGAGAGCCTGCTCGTACTGTTCTGCGGAGCGCGACGGGTCGACGATCGTGCTTTGACATCCCGCGATCAGCACATCCCAGCGTTCGGGAAACTCTTGAGCCCAGGTGATCGCCTGTTGCCGATCAGTCTCTGGAAGCGTGTCGTCCTGGTTCAGGGCTCCGATCACCGCAGGGCGGGTGAAATGCTCATCGAACATTCCCTCAAGCTTCAATGCGAGTGCATGCTCGGCTCGGGTCTTCCAGAGGGTTTCTGCGATCTCAAGTGCCTTGGTCCGAACCGGCTCTGCAACAGACGAGGCTTCGCTGATCCCTTTTCGAACCTCGTCGAGTGACGACGCAAGGCTGAGTGCATCGTCGGCCAGCTTGGCTGCGGCCGCTTCCTCACGTAGCTCGGGTGTGATCGGTCGTGCATCCCAAACGAACAACGTGCCGTTCCCCCCGCCCGCAGCCAGTCGACTCCCATCGGGACTCCAGGCCACAGCCCTGGCCCCTCCTCCCGGCGGCTCCAAGATGAGTTGCTCCTGAGACGTTTCGACATCCCAGATACGGATCAAACTGTCACCTCCGCAAGAAACCAACCGGCGAGCATCACTGCTGATGGCAACGCAGCGGACCGATCCAGCTGCACCGCGTGTGAGCGGCAACTGCTTTCCGGATGCCACATCCCACCGATGAATCATCTGATCACGGCCTCCGGAAATAATCTCTTTGGTGTCGGGGCTGAAAATGACGGAATACAGGATTCCTGAATTCTGTGAGTGCAGTTTGTGCACGAGTCGGCCTTCGGGCCAATTCCAGACAAGCACATCGGAGTCATCTCCATTCATCACTTCGGAGGCGATGTATTTTCCATCGGGGCTGAAAATCGCCGATTGCCCAAAACCTGCTGATTGGGACGAATCTTTCAGTATGGAGGTTCGTTCGCCAGTGAGGGGATTCCAGCAATAAACCCTCTTGTCTTTCCCTCCCGTCACCATCGTGGCACCATCCGGGCTGAAACCGACTGAGGCCACTGCGCTGCCATGTGCGTGCCATTCACGTAACAGACGACCGGTTTGCGCTTCTCGAATCAAGACCCTCCCATCACGAAGTCCGATCGCGACGATCCGGCTTTCCGGATCAAATTGGATGTTGTTCATGACATGAAAATCGTCATTTGCAGAATCATCGAACCCGACAACATCGTCCGAGGAGATCCATAATCTCTGAAGCGTTGCAGAATTCCACACGGTGCAAAGGTCTTGACCACAGGCTGCGAGGTATTTTCCGTCCGGGCTGTAAGCAATGCAGGCGATCGATTTTCCAGGATGCGCCCCGGCCCACGGTTCCTGACGACTGAGCCCGTCCCAGAAACGTAGCGTGTTGTCCCAACCGGCAGACACAACGGTCTCGTCGTCAGGTGAGAAGAGTGCTGTGGTAATCGCCGTCGCATGCCCCCTCAGTGTCTGTAATTCGGACCGTGTGGCCACGTCCCAGATCCTGACCGTGCTGTCGTTTCCCGCAGAAACGAGGCGAGCACCATCAGCTGAGAAGGAGAGATGCCCGACTTTCAGCAAGTTTCCTCTGAGCGTCCCCAGTTCCTCTCCATTCGCGAAGTCCCACAACTTGATGTGACCAACCTCGTCACCCGATGCGAGTGTTTTCCCATCCGGGCTGAGGGCCACGATGTCGACACTGTCCTCATGTCCGGTCAGTGTGAGCACGACTTCACCCGACTGCACGTCCCAGACGCGGATCAGTTTATCCTTCGATCCGGAGACCAATCGTGTTCCGTCTGCGGTGAAGGCCAGCGTGGATGTGAAGTTTTCCGGGAGATCTAACTTGATGATCTCCTGCCCGTCCGACGTTGACCAGATGTGGATCGAGTCGTTGTAGACCGCGAGTTTGGTTCCGTCGGCACTCAATGCCATGCCGTAGCGGAATTCGTTCTCGATACCGGGAAAAGTGCGCAGCTCTTTTCCGCCTTCCACGTCCCACAGTTTGACCTGTCCGTTAAGTTGACTGGTCGCGAGCAGTTTTCCATCCCGACTGAACGCGATCCGGTCTGCACGAGAAGACCCGGGGAATCTTCGAATCGACTGCCTGGCATCGGAGCTGCGGAGTTCCAGATAGCCCCAAGTGCTCATGGCCAAAGTTTCTCCGTCCGGGGAGAATGCCATACAGATTGCCATGAGATTCTCATAACGCGCTTCGCTATGGCAGAGCCTCCACAGCCGGTGCCACTCCCAGTTCCGAAGATCAATCTCTCCTGTTTTTTCCGGGAGCAGTCCTTCGAGAATTTCCCGGGTGCGGCCGACGTTCCGGTCATCCCACGCCTGAGCCGCGACATTCATTTGAGAGATGTAAAGCAGACGCTGCGTCCGCTCCCGCTGTGCCTTTTCCTGTGCTGCAATCAGATTGGCCTTCTGTTCATTTTCCTTTGCGAGTGTCGCACTTTGTCTTGCCCGAGCCTCGTTGGCCAACGCAAGCTCAGCGTTCACTTGGGCTTCCCTGGTTTTCCGCTCGGCGAGGACCGCATTCTGCCTCGCTTCCTCCGCGTTTTGCTGGGCCTGATTCGCGTTGTTTTCGGCGAGGGTCTCATTGTGTTTCGATTGCGCGAGGGCGGATTTGGTTTGCTGGTAGCCGATGGTGCTGACGGCGGCGACGGTCATGAGGAGCAGCAGGATCAGCGTGGACGTGGCTGCCAGCGCCGGGTTGCGGCGGCACCAGCGAGCGAGGCGGGCAGCGGGAGAGATGCGGCGGGCATGGATTGGTTCGTCGCCCAGGTAGCGACGCAGGTCGTCCTCCAGTTCGCCAGCCGTCTGATACCGCAGATGGGGTTCTCTCTCGATCGCCTTCTCAACGATCGTCTCCAGATCGCGGGGGATGTAGGGCACTAGTGTGCGGAGCCGGGGTGGGGCTTCGCTGGTGATCTGTTTGATCAGCCGGTTGCGATGCTTCTCATCGTACGCGGGCCGCATGGCCAGCATTTCGTAGAGCGTCAGTCCCAGCGAGTAGACGTCGCTGCGGTGATCGGCCTGTCCGTTCAACTGTTCGGGGGACATGTAACGGAGCGTGCCCAGCACGTCGCCCGTTTGAGTGAGATCCTGATGCTCGGTCGCTTTGGCCAGACCGAAGTCGCTGACCCAGACGGTCCCTGATGTGTCGAGCAGCAGATTGGCCGGCTTGACGTCCCGGTGGATCACCCCCTGATGATGGGCGTACTGCAGCGCATTGGCCACCTGCACACCAATACGGGCCACGCTCTGCCAGTAGACGGCCCGCGAACTGGACTGACCGGTTCCCCCACTCTGGCCGGGGAGGAGGATGTCCGAGAAGCCGCGATGCGTGTCGGAGAGTCGTCCTTCAGCTGTGTCCTGAAGCGGTGTTTGTGACGACTCATGCACCTTTACCGGTGTGTCACCTGCTGAGGAGTCCGCCCCGTCGAACTCCTGAAAGATGACGGTCCGGTCGAACTGACCCTGCATGAGCGTGAGTGCCACATGCTCAGCGGCACTGGCGGGTTGAGACGTGTTGACGAACTGTTCGCGCGTCTGTCCCGCCGGCACCTTCGCCTCGTCGCGTGTGGCGACAGCGGTCGTGTTCTGCATCTTCCTCAACTCGACGAGCACGTCATTGAGGCCGAGGCCCGGGATGAACTGCATCACGTAATATTGATAGCCGTCCGCCTCGCCGATGCCGAAGACAGGCACAATGTTGGTATGGTGCAACTGGGCCGCCGCACGGGCTTCCCGGTCGAAGCGGCGTCGATGTTTCTCATCTGACAGCAGATGCGGCGGTAACACCTTGAGGGCCACACGACGACCGAGCGAGACCTGCTCCGCCTCGTACACGACTCCCATCCCGCCTCGACCGACCTCACGGATGATGCGGTAGTCGCCGAGTGACTGAATCGGGAGATCGCCATCGACGACCGCTGAAGAGCTCGCGCCACTCTTCGGATCGGACATGGCTCCTTCCATGTCCAGAATGAGCGGGAACAACTCCCGGATCGCGTCGGCCAGTTCCGGATGCCGGTCGGTGTACTCGGACAGCGAGGGCCGCTCGCCGCGCCGGTACCGCTCCAGGAACTCGTCGGCCAGCACCTCAACCGGATTGCGTTCGTCGTTCTGATCGGACATGGCAGGAATCTCGAAATCCGTTGAACTGTTTCGTTGAATTGTGAATGTCAGCCGAGGCCTTCCTCAATCGACTTGAGGATCTCTTTCATCCGCAACAATGCACGCACGTAACGATTGCTGGCGGCTTGCTGAGTGATCCCCAGCACGCGGGCTGCTTCGGAGTTCGTCAGCTGCTCGAAGTTGCGGAGCGTCAGCACCTCGCGGTCCAGATCGTCCATGCGGTTGAGGGCCTCCTGGATACGGAGCTTGGTCTCGGTCCGCACGGCTGCCAGACTGGGCGAGGTGATGCTCCCCATCAGCTGGGCCGCCAACGCGGCCGAACTCGCTTCGGGCATTGGACCGCGATAGAGAGAGACTTCGCGCCCCGCGTCCCTCATTTGTGCTCCAAGATGTGCGCGGTGCAGATCGGTCAGCTTCTCGGCCACGATCAGCCGTAACCAGAGGAACACGGGCAGATCGTCCGTCCGCTGACGGTAGTCTTCGAGCTTGCTCATGGCTTCCAGGAACGACTCCTGCAACACGTCATCCGAATCGATCCGCCCGGTCAACCGGTGGTCCATCCGCAACTTGACCATCCGCCTCAGCCGCTTGCGATAGCGATCAAAGACGTCCTCAAACCCGGCTTCATCATTGAGCCAGGCGGCGACCAGCATGTCGGAATCCGGTTCTTGAGAACGGGGCATACAGACCTCTAAAGGATGACCCGGAAGCACCCCGCCACTTTACACCGGAAACCTGACAAATCGAACGATCCGGCACCACATCGATGGAGCAGGTACGGACATTGGCCCCCTGGAATCAAGGCCCCTGAGAAAAAACCGGAAAACCCCGTGTAAGGTCCGCCGTCCCATCCGGGTCATCCGGAAGACCGACCTCTCACCCCTCACAAGAAGGCTCCCGCAATGACGACATTCCTGCTGATTTCCAACGTCATTCAATGGCTCCTGCTGCTGGGCATGGGCTTCCTGCTGGTGGGGACGCTCCGTTCGCTGGGGGTGCTGAGCTGGCAGTTTGAGGAGCTGGAGGTCAGCCGTCCGGTTCGCAAGGGACGTGAAGGCCTCAAGCCGGGCACTGTCGCTCCTGACTTCGAACTCCCCGACCTCTTCGGGCAGACGCAAGGTCTGGCCGACTATCGCGGCAAGCGACGACTCATCGTGTTCGTCCAGCCCGGCTGCGGGCCGTGTCACACAATTGTGCCCGAACTCAACAAGATTCAACAGCCCGGCGAGATCCAGGTCATCGGCATCCTCAACGCCGACGAAGAGGCTGCCCGCCAGTGGGGTGAAGAAACCGCCGCGACCTTCCCGCTGCTGCGGCAGGAACAGTGGTCCGTCGCCAAGGCGTACAAGTCGTTCGCCACACCGTACGGCTACCTGATCGACGAAGAAGGCAAAGTCGCTTCTCGCGGCCTCATCGGCAGCTCGCAGTACCTGCAATACGTCCTCAGCGGCGCGGGCAACACCGACAAGTCGCATCAGAAGGAAGAGGACACACCGTCGTCTGTCGCGACGACGGTCGGAACCAGGAAGCCTTGCCTCCGCCCCATGTCCAGAGACATGCAGTCGGTCTGATTTCACATCCCACAGGGTCATTCTTTCATCTCGGAGAACATTCATGCTCAGTCATCTGATTCGTCGTGCGTTTGGCAATCTCAGTTCGGGTCACGGGTTTCCATCGGGGGCGCTGGCGAATCGGGGGTGGCGACCGGTCGCCCGGCGGCGACGCCGTTCGGCGCAGCGATTCGCTCCGTCCGAGGCTCTGGAATCACGCACCCTGCTGACCGCCTACCTGGTGGACAGTCTGGGCGATGACGTCACTGCCGGCGATAACCAGCTCACGCTGCGCGAGGCCTTGGAAGCCGCCAATACGAATGTGATCGTCGGCGATGCAGCTGCCGGGTCCGACACAGAAGTCGACACGATCGCGTTCGCGGACGGACTCAACGGAACGATCACGCTCGACGGGACGCAACTGACGATCACGGACGACGTCACGATCACCGGCCTGGGCGCCGACCAACTGGCCGTCAGCGGCAACAATGCCAGCCGTGTGTTTGAAATCGCCAGCGGCATCACCGCTGAGATCACCGGCCTGACCATCACTGGAGGCAGCCAGACGTTCGGCGGTGGGCTCGTCAACCGTGGCATCCTGACGCTCAACAGTGTCGTGGTGTCAGACAACACGGCGACAGCGAGCGATGGCGGCGGCATCCGCAACAACGGCACGCTGACGCTCACCGACTCGACCGTCTCCGACAACACGGCCAGCGGGTCCGGCGGCGGCATCCACAGCGCCGGCACGCTGACGCTCACCGGCTCGACTGTCTCCGACAACATGGCTGACTTTAGCGGCGGCGGCATCCTCAACAACGGCACGCTGACACTCACCGGCTCGACCGTCTCCGGCAATATGGCCGGCAACGACACCGGCGGCGGCATTTTTAATAACACGAGTGGTACGGCGTGGCTCATGCAGTCGACGGTCTCCGGTAACACGGCTGTTCGCTTCGCCGGTGGTGGCATCCACAACAACGGCACGCTGACGGTCGAGCACTCGACGATCGTCGGCAACTCCGCCGGCACCGATGGTGGTGGACTCGGTTCGACCAGACCGGCAGCAACCGCCACGTTCAGCCACACGATTCTCGCCGGCAACAAGGCCGACAGAGACGGCGATGAAATCTACGTCGACACCGGCACCGTCCACCTGGCCAGCCACAACCTGATCGGCAATAACGATGGCGGCAAGACGTCCAGTAATGCCCTGTTCCTAGATCCTGACTTCGGAGGCACGCTCGACATCCATGCCAGCAACATCCTGGCGACCAGCGACGGCGACTCCCCGACGGCATTAGCCAACATCGTCGGTCCCCTCGCCGACAACGGCGGGCCGACGCTGACGCATGCCCTCGTCGCCGGCAGCCCGGCCATCAATGCGGGAGGCGAGAGCGATGGTAACACATCGTCGCCCGGCGATTCGGGCTCCGGTCCGATTGGTCCGGATGATTCCGGCTCTCAGGATGAGACTCCTGGCGATCACACCGATGGTGAATCCGGCAATGATCTGCCCCTGTACGATCAGCGAGGCGTCGGCTTCGACCGGGTCGTGGGGGGCGTCATCGACATCGGTGCGTTTGAACTTCAGAACACCCCGCCCATCGCGGTGAATGATGACTTCTCCACCGACGAGGACACGCTTCTGACCGGCAACGTGCTGTTGGACAACGGAAACGGTGCGGACAGCGACCCGAACGCTGCCCCGCTGACCGTGATCCCCGTCGACGGACCGTCCCACGGCTCGCTCACGCTGAACGACGACGGCTCGTTCACCTACACCCCGGACGAAAACTACCACGGCTCCGACTCGTTCACCTACAAGCTGAGCGACGGCTTGGAAGAGTCCGAAGTCGCGACCGTGTCGATCACGGTCAACTCGGTGAACGACCCACCGGTGGCGGCCGATGATGCATTCTCCACGGACGAGGATACCCCCCTGACCGGCGACGTCCTGGCGGACAACGGCAACGGTCCGGACAGCGATGTGGACGGGGACGACCTCACCGCCAGCGTGGTGACCGGTCCGTCACACGGGGAACTTTCGCTGAACGAAGACGGCACGTTTACCTACACACCCGACGAGAATTACTTCGGCTCGGATTCGTTCACCTATGTGATCAACGACGGGCAAGCGGACGGCAACGTGGCGACCGTGTCGATCACCGTCAATTCGGTGAATGACGATCCGGTCGCGGAGATCGATGCGTTCGCCACCAACGAGGACACTCCGCTGGTCGTGAATGCTGCGGACGTTGTGTTGGCCAATGACGTCGACGTCGACGGCGACCCGCTGACTGTGTCGGTCAAGACCGGTCCGACCAACGGCACACTCATGCTGAATGACGACGGTTCGTTCACCTATACGCCGAACACAGACTTCAGCGGCATGGACTCGTTCACGTATCTCGTCTCCGACGGCCAGGGGGGATCAGCCGTAGCGACCGTAAACATTCTGGTCGTCTCGGCAGAGGATCAACTGGCCCACCTGCTCGAAGAGATCGAGCGACTGAACGAGGAAGGCATCCTCAACAACGGACAGGCCAACGCGCTGGCCACCAAGCTCATCGGCTCGCTCTCCAAGCTGGAACGCGATCAGGAGCAGGTGGCTGCCAACAAGGTCGAGGCCTTCATCAACCAGGTGGGATCGCTCGTCGACGAAGGCATCCTCACCGCCGAGGAAGGCCAATCCCTGATCGACCTGGCGGAAGCGGCTTTGATCTCGATCGTCAACTGACCTGTTGCCTCCCGGCGCAAGCACCTGATGTCATCGTGAGCGCCGATTCAAACCCCATCAAAAGGAATGTTCCATGTTGAAGAAACTCAATTCTCTGGCGCAACAGACGGCGACGAATGTGTCACGCCGTCAGTTTCTCGGACGGCTCACTAAGGGAGCTGCTGGTGCAGCTCTTGTTGCGGCCGGAGTCATGGTGACTGGTTCCGCTGCCATGGCAGGTCGAGGCGTTTCATCCAGGGCGTGCTGCGGTCCCCGGGCGAAATGTATCGCACCTCAGAAGGGGTGCAAACTCGTGGGGTGCGCGAATCTGAATCCAGGCGGCTGGGAGCCAATCCTTGGCTGCCTCTGGGACTGCAATGGTGTCGAGCAGACAACCGGGTGCGGTTTTTGACAACAAGGTATCGACGTAACTGAATGTTGAATGACCAACTCAAGCATAGGAAGACTTATGATCAAGAAACTCAATTCTCTGGCTCAACAGACGGCGACGAATGTTTCACGCCGTCAGTTTCTCGGTCGTCTCGGAAAAGGGAGTGCTGTCGCTGTGATGGCTGCCGGCGGATTCCTCGCCGCATCCGGTGCAGCACAGGCGGGCCGAGGTGGCAATAAGAATAACGTCTGCGGTGAAGGTTACGCCTGCTATCCACCGGTGGGGCAAAAGGGCTGCCGCTTTGTCGGTAGCTTCGATCACGGCCCCGACTGTACGTGGAATTGCAAAGGTCAGGTTTTCCACAACGACTGTCAACCGACCGGCTGAAATGACGCACGGTGCCTTGTCTCCGCGACAAGGCACCGACTCTTCACCATCTCTGAAAGGTTCGAGTCATGCTCAATCACATTCACGACATCGAGACACCGTCGAAAGCGAATACCGATCACCGCCGCTCCGCGTGTCGTCCCGGCTTCACGCTGATTGAGTTGCTGGTGATTGTTGCGGTGATTGCCATTCTGGTGGCGTTGCTGTTGCCAGCGGTGCAGCAGGCAAGGGAGACCGCGAGGCGAATGCAGTGCCGGAACAATCTCAAGCAGATTGGACTCGCCTTACACAACTACCATGATCGCTCCGGTTGCTTGCCGCCTTCGACCGTGGTGCAGTGGAACCTCAGCGAGCCGACCGGCTGGTGGAGTTGGATCGCCCGCGTGCTGCCCGACCTCGAACAAGGCGGCCTCTATGCCAATCTCAACCTCTCCGAAAACGCGTGGCAGAGTTGCAATCAGAACAAGCCGTTCACGTCGCAGCGGCTCAACATGCTGCTCTGTCCCAGCGATCCGTCGGCCGGCAACATCTTCGAGGACGACAGCACCTGCCCCAATGGCGAAGCGTACGCCATGACGAGCTACCTCGGCTGTCGCGGCTCCGTACGACCGGATGCCGATGAATTCGGGGACTACCCCAACGTCATGCCCAGTAACGGTGTCTTCCCGGACGTAAACGCCTTCGCCCGCTTGAGCCAGATCCACGACGGCACCTCACAGACGCTGCTCGTCGGTGAGCGTGGCACTGATCCCTCGGCGTATTGGGGCTGGTGGGCGGCCGGTCTCGGACTCGACGATCACGGACTCGGTGACTACGTGCTCGACACTGCCGGCGGACTGCACGCGCCTTCGACGACGACCGGCATCGGCCTGCTGCACTACTGGAGCCACCACGCCGACGGCGCCCACTTCGCCCTCTGCGACGGCTCGGTCCGCTACCTCTCCTACTCGATCGACGAACGCGTCTTCGACGCCCTCGGTTCGAAGAGCGGCGGTGAAGTCGTCGGCCAATTCTGAGCGAGATCCGATCGTCAAGACCATCCCGGCTGCGGATGAAGGGGCCCGTGCATCCGACGCCGGATCATTGATTTAAGAACGGGGCATTTCCACATGGGAGTCAGACATGAAGATGAAGTCTCTTATCCTTCCCCTCGCCATGCTGGGCGTTGGTGTGGTGATTCAGTTCGCCGAATTTGTAGACGTGGCAGCGAAGGCCACGTCCAGTCATGATGGTGAGGCTGAGGTGTGGAAGCATGAGAGAGCGGCTGCTCGACGAGATGAGAGAGGACGAGGGGTGGTCGTCGAAACCTCTGCCGTGGCCGAAGCTGTTCCACAATCTGCGGGCATCAAGGGAGACGGAGTTGCTGTGGAATTACCCGATGCACGTTGTCGTGGAGTGGATTGGGAACAGCACGCCAGTGGCCTTGCGGCATTACGCGATGGTCACAGACGCGGACTTCGCGAGGGCTGCCGGAATCCCGATTACCGATGACGGCAGACTCAACCCTGATGCCCCAGTCAGAGTGGCTCAGAATCCGCATCAGCCAATTGCGGACAGCCGGGGAATCGAGAGGAATCCGAATCATCGAAGTGAGTCAAAACTGAGCCAGTTGCCCCACGATTCCCGATGTTTCCCCTCGTTTCCTGAGAAAAGAGTAGCGGTGGAGGGATTCGAACCCCCGACACGCGGATTATGATTCCGCTGCTCTAACCAACTGAGC
>JAGQQG010000114.1 GCA_020426325.1 Planctomycetaceae bacterium
CAGTGAAGCATTCATCTACGTCGCCATGATCCACATCATGGTCAGACGACTCAACTAACCCTTTTCAAACGCGTTCTCACAGACTTCACAAATCAGTCGGTGATCGCATAAGCCGGACCACGGATTTCACGGATCAGCTTTGAGTCCATTCTGATGAAACAAATGCCTCTCTGAACCAGCCATCAACACTTGCCTTTATCCGTGAAATCAGTGGTTCCAAAAACAACATCAAACCACAAGCAGTCGCAAAGATCACTTACGCAATACGGAGTTCAACATGGAATCACGCATTCTGCAAACCGGCCTCACGTTCGACGATGTTTTGCTTGTTCCGGCGTACAGCGAGGTGTTGCCGGCGGAGGTGGACACGGCGACGCGGCTGACGCGGAACATCCCGCTGAACGTGCCCATCCTGTCGAGCCCGATGGACACTGTCACTGAAAGTGAGATGGCGATCGGGATGGCCCAGGAGGGGGGCATCGGCATCATTCATAAGAACCTGTCCGTCGACCAGCAGTCGTTGGAAGTCGACCGGGTCAAGCGGAGCGAACACGGCGTGATCGTCGATCCGGTCACGCTGCCTCCGAATGCAACTGTCGGTGAAGCCGCAGCCATCATGGACGAGCGGAACATTGGAGGTGTTCCGATTACGGAAAATGGGAAACTCAAGGGGATTATTACACGCAGAGACATGCGGTTCCTCGACTCCAGCGAAACACGAGTCGCGGAAGTCATGACGAAGGAAAACCTCATTACTGCAGGGGCGAACACCGACTTAAAGGACGCGGAACGCATCCTCCGGGAGAACAAGGTCGAGAAACTGCTCCTGGTTGACGATCAATATCAATTGCGAGGGTTGATCACGATCAAGGACATCGACAAGACCCAACGATTCCCCCGGGCGTCCAAGGATGAACGCGGGAGATTGCGGGTTGGAGCGGCTGTGGGAGTTGGCGACTTCCAGCGAGCTGCGAGGCTGATTGAGGCCGGTGTCGATGTGCTGGTTGTGGACAGTGCTCACGGGCACACGAAGAATGTGCTCGACACGGTGAGAGAGATCAAGGGGCAGTGGTCAATCGACGTCATCGCCGGAAACGTAGCGACGAGCGAAGGAGCACGCGATCTCATCGAAGCGGGAGTCGATGCGGTGAAGGTGGGGATCGGACCCGGTTCGATCTGCACGACACGCGTTGTCTCAGGCGTCGGGGTGCCCCAGTTAACGGCGATCAGCAATGCGGTCGAAGTTGCCCGCGAACAGGGGATACCGGTCATTGCTGACGGAGGGATTCGATACAGCGGAGACATTACGAAGGCACTGGCTGCTGGAGCCAGTACGGTCATGTTAGGGGGATTGCTGGCCGGTCTCGATGAGAGTCCTGGTGACATGATCCTCTATCAGGGCCGCACGTTCAAACGGTATCGCGGCATGGGCTCCATGGGGGCCATGGTTCAGGGAAGCAGTGAACGATATCGGCAGAGCGGAGACACGGATGCAAAAGGACGTCAGAAACTTGTTCCGGAGGGAGTCGAAGGACGCGTGCCGTACAAGGGGCCGCTGAGCGGTCTCTTGTACCAGCTGATCGGCGGTTTGCGGGCAGGGATGGGATATCTCGGAGCGCAGACCATTGATGAGCTGCGGGAAAATGCGAAATTCCTGCAGGTGTCGCCAGCGACGGTTAGGGAGAACCATCCTCATGACATTGCCATTACTCAAGAAGCTCCAAATTACTCCGTCGAGCATTCGCCGTACGAAGCGATGTAGACTTTCACGTCTGCTTTGTTCGACGCTTTGTTTGTGCATTGTTGCGACGACAGTGTCACCCGCAGCTGAAGGAGGAGCCGCTGCTCAGCGAAGACGCGAAGCATCGCTCGAACGCTTGAAGCGGCGGTCGGCAACCTCTCGCTGGGATGAACTGCGGAGGATCTGGCAACCCAGTCCCGAGGAAGAAACTCAACCGACGGTCGAAGATGCCGAAGACGGGAGCGTGCAACCGGTCCGTCAGGAGTCGGTCGACCCGTCTCAAGACGCATCGTCTCCAGGTCTTCTCGTGCCGTCAGTCACAGACGGTGCAGGTGTTCAGGAAGCCTTGCCTCGACTCCCTGCTCTTCCGCCCAATCATGCGATCCGACCTGTGCCGTCACAGCCTCAGGAGCAACCCGTCTGGCATCTGTCTCAAGATTCCGGCGATCAGAGATTGGACTCGGAGAGGGAGCAGAAGCAGCAGATGGCTGCCATCGGCGATGTGCTCCCCAAGCCGATTACATCGATTCTTCCGTACTATGACTACGCTCCCGGTGGAGAAGATGCATGCGAGTATCTCTGTCCGCGTCCGGAAGGCTGCAAAGATGATGAGGATGCTCCCCCGTGTCCTGAGTTGGTCGAACTTCCGGATGTCTCCCTGGCCGGTCGAAACTTTGTGGATACTCACGTGCTTTGGGAACCGTCGAATCTGTTCCACAACCCGTTGTACTTTGAGGATCATGCGCTCGAGCGCTATGGCCATACGCATCACCAGTTACTGCAACCACTGGTTTCGGTTGGGAAGTTTGGCGTTCAGTTTGTCGGTCTGCCATACCAGATGGCCCTGCATCCTGTTCACGAGTGTCAGTACGCACTGGGTTGGCATCGACCGGGTGAGTGCGTGCCGTATCGCTATCACCTGCCTCCGTGGAACACGAAGGCTGCCCTCGTTGCAGCAGGAACCTACACCGGGCTGATTTTCCTGTTCCCGTAATGCGAACCGATTGAGGCACTTGCCTTAGGCGTGTGACTCCGTGCCGGTGGAGTCGGTCGAAGAATCCGGAGCAGGAGCGTCACCGCGTAACAGCGCCCACTTGAGAACGGGTGGCGTGATCATCGTGGTGAGCATGACCATCACGACCACAGCTGAATAGGTGCCCGAACTGACGACCGGCTCGCCGGCGACTTTGAGTTTGGCCCCTTCAGCAGCGAAGATCAGACCGACTTCGCCGCGAGGGATCATGCCCAGACCGACTGCGAGACGGTTGAGGCCCTTCTCTGTCACGCCGAGGGCACAGACCTGCTTCCCAAGAATGGCCACAAAAGTGAGCGCGGCTGCGAGTCCCCAGACGGACGGGTCCTTGAAGCTCGACAGATCGACCATGATCCCCATCTGCACAAAGAAGATCGGGACGAGCACCGCGCTCAATGGCTGTAGCGCCTCTTCGAGTTCAATATTCTCCTTGTGACCTAAGTCCTGATAGTGTGCTTTTTCGAGAATCAGCCCTGCAGCGAATGCTCCCACGATCGTTGCCAGTCCCATCAGGTTGGCGACGTATGAGAAGCCAAAGCAGATCACAAGGCTGGTGACGACGAGCAGTCCGTGACCACGCAGATAGCTGGCCGCCTTGTACAGCGGGCGAGTGAAGATGTAGTTCCCAAGGACGATCGCTCCCAACAGGAAGCCGAATGCCTTGCCCACAATCATCACGAGGCTGGCCGGATTGAAGTCGGCCCCCTGCTGAATGATGCCCGAGACAACGGCGAGCACGATCAAACCGAGCACGTCATCGATGACGGCCGCACCAAGAATGATCTGTGATTCACGCTGGGTCGAACGTCCGAGGTCCTTGAGGACGCGTGCGGTGATGCCCACACTCGTCGCGCAGAGGGTTGCTCCCATGAACGAGTGCACCTGCCATCCCGCTTTGGGAATGATCAGCACTCCAACCACATAGCCGAGGATCATCGGCGCAACGACCCCCAGGACAGCGACAATCGTTGACGAGATACCGACCGCCATCATCTCCTTGACGCTGGATTCCAGGCCGACCTCAAACAACAGGAGCACGACTCCGATTGCAGCCAACATCTTCAGTATGGCTCCTGCCTGATAGAAACTGTGCTCACGAGGATTGTTGAGGACTTCACGTTCTTCGACAGTCAGTTCTTCCTCGTGGTGCAGTTCCAGTTTCTCAATGGCACCCTGGAGCACTTCGTCCTCGGGGGCCTTAAGGAAGTCGACTCCATGCCAGCCGGTCAACAGGGCCATGTTTCCGAGGAGCACGCCGACGATGAGCTCTCCCAGCACGGCAGGCAATTTCACTCGTTCAAACAGGTCTCCGCCGACTTTGGCCAGAAACAGCACGATAATGATTGCCAGTAGCATGGGGGCTGCAGGATCGGCGTGCCCGCCCGCATGTTCCTCGTGATGCTCATCTGAGGCACTGTCAGCGTGACCTTCCTCTGTCGGTGTAGCGTCATGCGAGGCATCGGCGTTCGAGGTCGCTTCAGTTGGTTGTGCGTGAGCGGGCGTGGAGGAACTCCAGAACAAATCCAGACCAAGCCAGAGTCCGGACAGGACCAGCAACCAGGTCCAAGTACGCGAAGAGATCGGACGACGCTTGAGCCAACGATGGTGCGGCTCATTTCCAGGGAAACGACGATCAAGTGATTGAGGGGACGAACTCCTCACGGGGGTTTCCTTCCAACCGGGACATCAAGAGTGTGACTTGGATCGCTGGACAGAGACTGGGGCCCAGAAGGACGTTCTGGTCAACGAGATCCACTTTCAGAGCGATCGCTGTCGAAGAGTAGGGAACCTGGGCAGCTACCGCAATCGCAACGCAAATCCCCACATTGCTCTGAATTGAAGATTCGGATTAAGATTCGGCTGGTTTGCCAGATTCCCGATTGTCCCCTGTCAAAAGAATCGAGCAATCGTGCTTGGAAATTCCTTCCGCTCTCCGCGTGTTGCATCGTTTGTCGCGCCTCTGCCATCCGTCATTGCGTTGCCGACGTTCGTCTGGGCACTGTTCTGTATGATGCTCGTTTCTGTCGACGAGCTGAGGGCAGAGGATCACATCGGCGTGGAGGCGCCGCCCGGCTTTGAAGTCACTCTGTTTGCCGACGATGATCTGGCCCACGACATCTTCAGTCTGACGACCGACTCGTTTGGTCGAGTGGTCGTCTCGGGCCGTGGTTACGTCCGAATTCTGATCGACTCAGACGGAGATGGACGTGCGGATGAGGCCAAACAATATGCTGACGGTCCCGCTACGGGGGCGCAGGGGATGTCGTTCTACGGTCGTGATCTCATCTGTTCCGGCGATGCGGGTTTGATCCGCTATTCAGACTCAGACGCAGATGACCGTGCAGACGGTCCTCCAGAGGTGTTCTTGACCGCCAAAGCGGGCGGCGAACATGACATTCATGCGATTCGTCAGGGACCGGACGGATGGTGGTATCTGCTCGCCGGGAATGTTGCGGGAATCGATGCGAAGTACGTCACGCTGCCAAATTCCCCGGTGAAACAACCGCAGGCAGGGACGTTGATGCGGCTCAAACCCGATCTCAGTGGCGGCGAGATCGTCGGCCATGGGTTTCGTAATCCGTATGACTTCGACTTCCACACACAAGGGGACATCTTCACGTTCGATAGTGACGGAGAACGGGACCTGTCATTGCCGTGGTATCGGCCTACGCGAGTGTTCCACGTCCTGCCAGGTTCGCATGCCGGCTGGTTCAGTCGGAGCTGGAAGCGACCCGACAGCTTTCTCGACATGCCGCCGGTTGTTGGTGCGTTCGGCCGTGGTTCTCCGACAGGCGTTGTTTGCTATCGGCATCATCAGTTTCCCGAGAAATATCGGGACGCTTTATTTGTCCTCGACTGGACGTATGGCCGGATGATGGCAATGCCTCTGACAAGGGAAGGAAGCGTATGGAAAAGTGAACCGGAGGAGTTTCTGAACGCGGTTGGACAGTTCGGCTTTGCTCCGACCGATGCCGCTGTCGGTCCGGATGGTTCTCTCTTCGTGAGTGTCGGCGGTCGAGGCACTCGTGGCGGCGTCTATCGCATTCGCTGGAAGAGCCCGCAACGCATCCCCGCTGCGAATGACGATTTGACTGCCTGTCTGTCTGCTCCGCAGCCGTTGAGCAGTTGGTCGCGACGTCAGTGGGAGCCTCTAGCGGCTCGTCTCGGCAAGTCGGAATTTCAGCAGGCAGTCTTGGATGAAAACCGTCCTGAACAGCAGCGGGTGCGTGCTGTTGAGATCCTCACCGAGAAGTTTGGCAGGATCGACGCTTCCGTTGTTGAACAGCTGGCTCGATTAAAATCCGTTCCGGTTCGGGCACGTGTCGCGTGGTCAGTGGGACGCTTTCAAGGCGACTCGGCTGATTCAAAGCTGCTGACGTCCTTCCTGCGTGAAAGGGATCCGCTTGTGGTCCGAGCAGCCCTGGAGTCACTGGCAAGCTTTCCCCCAGAAGCGGCCGACGGACATGTGCAGGCACTCTCAAGAGTCCTGTCGAGTCCGGATCACTTCGTCAGGCAGACGGCAGCACGTCTTCTGCAGAACCTCACGGAAGCGACCTTTCATGAGATTACAGATGCAGGGGTTCAGTTCGGCTGGCAGACCGCATCTCCGGTGGCATGGTCGTACGCCCTTCGCAAACCGGGCATGGTTCCATACACCGTGGACATCGGTTTACGAATTCTCTCTGGCGATCAGCCATCTGAGCTCAAACGTGATGCGGCTCGACTCATCCAGATCGGCCTGGGAGATCTGGGGCCAGCGAAGGACCTCGAGCAGGTCTTCGAGGGATATGCCTGTACGGTTGACCTGACTGAACAGCCCGACATGGTCACTGCCGTGCAGCAGACGATCGCAGACCTGTTCCCAACTGGAGATCATGAGCTCGACCACGAGTTGGGGCGCGTGCTGGCCATGATCAAAGCTGATGATCCGAGCCTCTTGGATCAGTTGCTTCATCAGATCACCTCCGATTCAGATGCGATCGAGGACATTCATTGGCTCATCGTTACCAGCCGTATGCCCACAGAACGCACGGCCGAACAACGTGAGCAGATTGCATCAGCCATTGTCGGACTGGAAGCGAAGTTTGAGAAGCATCACCTCAATCGTGACTCCAACTGGGACGAGCGGATGATCGAGATGTACTCAACACAGGTCGACAGAGACGCGGAGTTGCCGATGGTGATCCTTGAACAGCCTGACATCGGTGCCCCAGGGCATGTACCGTTTGTGCTTTTGGTGCCAGAGGATCACATCGAAACCGCAATCGAAAAGTTCGTTGCGAGAATTCAGGCCGACGAAGACTATGACTGGACCACCGATGTCGTCTATCTGCTGGAAGAGTCGACCAACGAGTCCGTTCAACAGTTGTTGCGTTCCAAAGTCAATGACTTCAGCGTCAGGGCAGCTGTGCTCGCGGGACTCGCTGCCAAACCAAAAACGGAAGACCGCTCGTTCATTGCAGCAGGGCTCGACTCACATGATCTGGGACTGCTGAATTCGCTGCTCGAAGCACTCGAAACGCTTGGTGCCAACGAAGACCCGGCCGAGCAGGTTTCCCTGGTGCGGACGCTTCGACGGATGGGAACCTCAGAACAAGAGCAGGAGATCCAACAGGCTGTCATCAAACAACTGCGACTCAACAACGACAAAACATTCGACGGGTCGCTTGATCAGTCTCCGTCAGAGCGGCTGCTGGCCTCGATTGCAGGCTGGTCGGAGTGGGCAGAGACCACGTTCCCCGAAGAATGGACCAGGCAAACCGGTAGTTCGACCGAAGATGTCGAGTCTCTCGTGACGCTCCTCGAATCAGTGGACTGGTCGTCCGGAGATGCGGGCCGCGGTGAGAGGTTGTATCACAAGCGTTCCTGTGCTCAATGCCACGGAGGACGAAGTGCACTTGGACCGGATCTCATTGGTTCGACCCGTCGCTTCTCTCGTAAGGACCTGTTTACGGCGATCATGATGCCTAATCGCGATGTCTCGCCGCGCTATCAGTCGACGCTGATCGTCACGACCGACGGCGAGATTCACACAGGTCTGGTGATCTATGAATCAGTCGATGGCCTCGTCATGCGGACGGGGGGAAATCAGACGCTGCGGTTTGAGACGAACAACATCGAGGTGCGACGCCGCATGACCGAATCGCTGATGCCATCCGGTTTGCTGAAGGATCTGTCAACCGGCGACCTCGCTGACCTGTATGCGTACCTGGAAACGCTGGGCGCACCAGCGGTGACGGCAAAAAGCGATTCAGTCGGCGAGAACAGTGAGTGAGGTATGGAGAATTGAGAATCGTCAGAGTTCCCGTATTCCCCATTCCTCGCGCGTCAATGCACTCGCATACCCGGCTTTGCGCCTTCGTCCGGGTTGAGCAGGAAGATGTCTTTCCCACCCGGTCCGCTGGCGAGAACCATCCCCTCACTCAGGCCGAATCGCATCTTGCGTGGGGCGAGGTTGGCACAGCAGATCACGAGTCTTCCGACCAGTTGTTCCGGATCGTAGACGCTCTTGATGCCGGCGAACACATTGCGGGTGACATCGCCTCCCAGTGAGAGCGTGAGTTGCAGCAGCTTGTCAGCTCCCTCAACATGATTGGCAGCGACGACACGGGCGACCCGCATGTCGACCTTCACAAAGTCGTCGTAAGTACATTCCTCACCGGACAACGGTTCGGTTGCCAGTGCCTCCGGGCCGTCATCGTAGGGACTGGTGGCTGAATCCCCTGATGCCTCTGTAACCTGTGCGTCTTTCGTGTCTTCGATCATCTTCTCTACCTGTTCGGGGTCGACTCGTTGGAGCATATGTTGGAATGTGTTGACAGTTGTGCCAAGGAGCGGTGACTTAGCGTCATCCCAGTGTTGGATTGGTTCGCTCAACAACTCATTGGTCTGTTGCACGAGTTTCGGAAGCACAGGGCCGAGGTACACCACGATCTGCCGGAAGAGGTTGAGTCCGACAGTGCAGATCTCGCGGAGTTCGCCACGCTTCAATTGATCCTTGCGGAGCTTCCATGGTTGCTTCGATTCGATGTATTGATTGGCCTGATCAGCAAGAAACATGATCTCCCGAATGGCGGAGCTGAAATCGCAGTTTTCGTAATGTTCTGCGATGCGATCAGCTGCCAGGGCTCCACGTCGAAAAAGCATACCATCATCTGGGTATGACTTTGACAACGTCTTGTCTTCAACAAACTTCGCACACCGGCTCGCGATGTTGACGACTTTCCCGACCAGATCACTGTCGACCTTGGCTTTGAATTCGTCGAGGTTCAAGTCAAGATCATCAACTTTCGAACTCAGCTTGCTGGCGAAGAAGTATCGCAGATACGACGGGTCGAGGTGATCTGCATACGTTGAGGCCTGAATGAAGGTGCCCTTCGATTTAGACATCTTCTCGCCGTCGACCGTGAGGAAGCCGTGGATATGGACCTTCTCAGGGAGGCTGAGGCCGGCCGTTTTGAGAACACCCGGCCAGAAGAGTGTGTGAAAATAGGTGATGTCCTTCCCGATGAAGTGATGCACTTCGCAATCGGGCGAGCGCCACCAGTCATCCAGTGATTCGCCGTGTGCCTTGCACCATTGGAGGGTGCTGCCGATGTAGCCAATGGGCGCGTCGAACCAGACGTACCAGTAGTTCCCCGGAAAGTCGGGGACCTCGAACCCAAAGTAGGCGGGTGGACGCGTGACATCCCAGTCGCGAAGTTCGTCGCCGAGGAAGTGGCCTTTCAGGTAGTTGGCAATCTCCGGCTGGAGATGGTTCCCCGACTGAGTCCATTCGTTCAGGAAGTCGTGCAGTTGTTCCAGCTGGATGAACCGGTGTGGGGCCTGTCGCAGTTCGGGAGTCGCTCCGGAGAGTGTACTGCGCGGGTCGATCAGTTCCTTCGGAGTGTAATTGGAGAGACACTTTTCACAGTGGTCGCCGTTCTGATTGGGAGCTTTGCACTTGGGGCATGTGCCCTTCACGAATCGGTCTGCGAGGTATGTCTCTGCCTCGGGGTCGTAGAGTTGCTCGACCGGTTTCTCAATCACGAGGCCGTCATCAGTCACCGATTTCCAGATTTGTTCACAGACCTGACGGTTCTCGTCGCTGTGCGTACTGCCATAGTTGTCAAATTCGATATCGAAGGCCGCGAAATCGCGGACGTGTTGCTCGCGCATATCTGCAATGAGCGCTTCCTCGCTACGTCCTTCCTGGCGCGCCCGGATCATAATGGCAGTGCCGTGTGTATCGTCGGCACAGATGTAGAGACAACGATTTCCGCGAAGTTTCTGGAACCGGACCCAGATGTCAGTCTGGATGTACTCGACCAGATGGCCGATATGAATCGGTCCATTGGCGTAGGGGAGTGCGGCGGTGACGAGGATTCGTCGAGTCATGGAATTACTTCGATTTGAGTCCATTCGGAATTTCGCATTCTAGGAGAGAGACAACAGAGCCGAAAGCGTGGTTCGGTGGAAACAACTCGACTGAGGTCAGTCGCAAATGGGCAGCGTTTGCCGAACGGATGATCTCAATGCCAACTTCTGGAGAGCATTTCTTGACTCAGTTTCAAGATCATGAGAGCTTGCTTTTTCGCGTCAATGGGTCTGGCGGGAGTCTCCGGTATGCATGTCAGTGTTCGTCGATTGATCAGTTCCGCCCTCTCTACGATGTTGTTGATGGGCAACGGCTGCGCGGCTGTCAGCCTGTTCGACCAGCATCACACGCATCATCATCACTATGATGGAAATAGTTCTGCGATTGCTGACCGTCTCGAATCTCTGGAAAGACGCATGGCGAAACTCGATCAGCCCGGCCGGGCTGAGATTGAGTACTCTTCGCATGAGACGACCGAATAAGCCCTCCGAGCAAAGCCGTTCCGCTTGAGCCACGCGTTCGTCATGTTGCGTGGTGATTAGGATTTGTCATCTCTGCGGTCATGGTCGACCCAGTTACTGCTGCTGCGATGCGAATCCGTTGTCGCTGCTTGACCAGTGCCTGTTCGCAGTCGTAGCATGGGGTAATTCCTGCATTTTCGACGTGATTCCCCATTCTTTGCCGTAATCTGTGGCGGTGCTTTTTTATTGAGGCGATTCGGTGGACAATCCTAACGATGCACTCAGACCAGACCAATCTTCTCCTCCCCAAGATGAACTGACTCAGGATGAACTGAAATCCAGTTCTGCCTCAGCCAACGAAGCCGACGATCTTCCACAGTACGAGCCACTCACCCCCGAACTGGTTGAGGACGAGGCAATTCGCGGCGACTTCATGCTGCGAGGCGCTGCGGTCTTGCTGGCGGTTCTCCTCGCCTGGACCGTGATTGATCGGACCGAAATACTGGTCCACGTCAAGACGGGTCAGTATCTGATCACTCATGGGTTGCTTCCACCTGCCACGGACGTCTTTTCAGCGACGGCAGAGGGGCGTCCCTGGGTCAATCTCTCCTGGCTGTGGGACTTGCTCCTCGGTGCCATCTATAACACTGTCGGTGAGTCCGGGCTTTCGATTCTGTCAGCTGTGATTGCGTTTGTGACCTTTTGGCTGGTGTCGCGATTATCGCTGCCAGGAGTCTCAACCTGGTGGGGATCTGTCTGTGCCGTGCTGGCTGCTCTGGCCTGTTTCCCAAGTTTGACTGTGACGCCCCACATTATGACTTTGTTGTGTATCACGGTCACGCTTTGGCTTTTGTACCGATGGCAATGGGATGCGAGTCATTCGCTTTGGCCAATGGTCGGTCTGTTCCTGTTCTGGGGAAACCTCGATGGACGCGCGTGGATCGGTGGCGTGTTATTGCTGTCCTTCACAATCGGTGCTGTTCTGGACGGACTGCGGACACTGCCGACTGACGCACGCAAGCTCTCGTTAGAGACGCTTGGATTCGTCACGATTGCGAGTCTGCTGGCGTTGCTCGTCCACCCGTTTCTGTGGGAGACGTGGCTGTCGCCTTATTGGTTGTACAGTGTTGAATACCCGGTACTGCAAGCTTATGTCACGAGTGATCTCCCTTTTGCGTACGAACGCTTCCCTGCTGTTGTTCCAAAGTTCTGGCGGGATTTTGGAGTCTTCAATGCATCAGCTTTGTTGTTGATGACGATCGCGAGTGTGACGCTATTACTGAACCGCGAACGTTTGCGATTATCCTCAGCATGTGCATTATTGGCGATGAATCTGATTGGTATTTCAGGAGGGCGGGAGCTCGCGGTCGCGAGCCTTGTCAATGCCGTCATTGCAACCGTGAACGGTCAAGAGTGGTACAAGGCAAACTTCCGCATGACGTATTCAGTTGATCCTTGGGAATTGGTTTGGTCTCGTGGAGGACGTGCGGTCACAGTACTGGCCATTTTTCTACTGGCATTTGCAGCAGTGAGCGGTCATCTGGTGGGGGGGCAGGGACGTCGGATCGGCATGGGGTATTCTCCTCAACTTAAGCATGAGTTGGAGAGTTACGAACGGATCCTGGATGACGCAATTGATGATCGTGCCTTTAACTTCCGGCTCCAACAGGGAGACGTGTTGATTTGGAGCGGATGGAAGCCGTTCATCGACAGCCGGATCCGTTTGTACGCGGGTGAAGATTCCCTCTTCCATCAGCACCAGTCGTTACGGGTTGAGATGCGCGAACAGGATCAGCAACTGCCAGGGGCGGAACCGCTGACTTGGAAGAAGGAGTTTGATAAATACGCGATCTATCAGACGCTGCCGCGTCTCACGGGAAAAAGTCCCGACCATCAGACATATCACGATCTGCTCATGAGTCCGAATTGGCAATTGACAAGTCAGGGGGCAGCGACAGCGATCTTTACGCGAACAGATTTAACGAGACCCGAGTTGCTGGGATATCTCCGAGACCACGATGATGCTGCCTTCATCGATCGATTTCTGCAATCCAAAGGTCCTGACAATGAAACGGCCAGGTCGCGAGGCGTGTGGCCTCAGGCTCCAACCATCTATGAGACGTCGGTTTATTTACCGAATTGGCATGAATCCAATGCATCCTCGCTTGCTGAGCATTACAACTTTGTCAGAAAGGTGCTTGTCAGCAAGCAAGAATACAACGTCGCTATTGCACTGGCCTACGGGACCCTGCGGAAAGCACGTGAGGGCCTGCGGGAAAATCCCAATGATCCCGAAGGATATCGAACACTAGCCGAGACTTATGCGTTTCTGCGAGATATCGAGACCGCATTTCAGGCAGAAAAGAAACTGCCGTATCCGTTTCCTTTCCGGTACTACCAGATCATTTCGAGCTATCACCAGGTCCTCGATTGTGCCCCCGATGATGTGGCTGCGAGATTCTCTCTTGTCGAAGCCTACTCCCGAGAGAAGCGACATGACCTGGCACTCAAGTATCTGGAAGAGGTCTTAGAGACAGCAAAACAGTCGCCAAACGAGGTGCCGGACCGCATTCGTGTCTACTCTCAACAACAAAGTTCCGATGATCAGCTGAACGAACTGCGGACGATGGTCTCGCAATTTTCAGAGCAAGTCGATACGGACCTGCAGTCAGCAGCCAATCGAGTACAGATCGCTCAGTTGGCCTTTGCCGCCGGATTCCCGCTCAAAGCGTTGGAGGTGCTTGAGGGTGATCTCACGATTGTTGCGCGGGATCCCAATGCTCAAATGTTGATGAGCATGCTGCTGCTGGAGGTGGGAAGAACCGAAGAAGCATTCAATCAGATCGAGGGACTTCGAGGCTCGGTCGTGGAATCACAGGTGCCCGATTGGCCGATCCTGGCTGCTTATTGCAATCACGCCGCAGACGAACTCGGGACAGCAATCTCCACACTTGCGGAAAGTCATGAGAGACTTCTGGATGCGATCACAACCGCTTTGCTGGAGTCAGCGCCATTACGATTCGCCGGCCCGATCCTCTCTCCACAAGGATTACTGGATTGGGGTGGTGGTGAACTGATGTCGCCATTACGACAGGTGCAAAATGCCGGAGCGCTGACGACGTCTATGGAGATGCAATTGGAGCAGAACGAATTGATGCGGGCGTTCCTTTCGATCGAGACGGGTGACAATCAGGCGGCGCTTTCGATTTTCGAATCACTCATCGAGCGTCAACCCAGTTCGATCGTCCGTCCGACAATCGAGGTCTATGCACAACTTCTGGGTGGGGACCCGCTTCCGCCCGCTCCCGATCAAGATGCTGTGGACGCGACTTTCACGGAATTTGGCGATCTGATTGAAGGAACCGTTGAGGCGTCGGCAACAGACGAATCCGTCACGGAAGACAGCGTTGCAGAGGAGCCCTCACCTGCCCCGGATCTCACAACTCTGCCGCCAATTGAAGAGGCACTTCAATCGAGGCCACTCGTGCCTGAAGAGGAATCGGAGAACTGAGAAACGGTCGCTCAGAATCGATGACACGTTCTGCGGGATTGCAGTGAGGAGTCAGACCCGGCCTGGTCCCGATCAACGGGTGCCCAGCTGGGTTGTTTGATGATGTCGTTTACTTCAACTCCACGAAGGAATCTTCGTTCCATGTACCGATGTCCAATCTGGATTCCTGCTGTTCTCTCGATCTGGTTCAGTTCAACAATTTGTGTCGCGGCTCCGCCGAATGTCCTGTTGATCATCTCGGACGATCAGGCGTGGGGTGACTACGGGTTCATGGGGCATCCGCACATCGAGACGCCTCATCTGGACCGACTCGCTGCGGAGTCCCTCACGTTCACTCGTGGATACGTGCCGGACAGTCTCTGTCGACCGTCGCTCGCGACGATTGTGACGGGGCTGTACCCGCATCAGCACGGCATTGTCGGAAACGATCCGCCCGTCCCGCAGGCGTTGGCCGAGTTGCCGAAGGCCCAGCAGCGCCAGAGTCCACTTTACCTCCAAGCTCGACTCGAATATCTGCACCACATTGACCGTGTCCCCACGATTGCAGGGATGCTCGGTGAAGAGTTGGGATACCTGTCACATCAGTCGGGAAAATGGTGGGAAGGCCACTACCGACGCGGCGGGTTCACGCACGGGATGACCCACGGTGATCGCACACGCGGCGGTCGACATGGCGACGACGGACTGACGATCGGCCGCGAGGGACTGCAACCGGTCTTCGACTTCATCGAACTGGCACAAACCGAGAACCGGCCGTTTTTCGCGTACTATGCCCCTTTCATGCCTCACACTCCCCACAATCCACCGGAGCGGCTGCTCGACAAGTACCGGGACAAGACTCCGCATCTCCCGGTTGCAAAGTACTGGGCAATGTGCGAGTGGTTCGATGAGACGGTCGGCGAACTCCTCAGTCATCTGGACGAACAGGGCCTTACCGATGACACGCTCGTGCTGTATGTGACCGACAACGGTTGGATCAACGACACCGAAGCAAGCAAATATGCACCACGATCCAAGCGGTCTCAGTATGATGGCGGCATCCGCACGCCCATCATGGTCCGCTGGCCGGGACATGTGGAGCCACATATCGACCGAGAGCACCTCGCCAGTTCAGTCGACCTCGTTCCGACGATTCTTGCTGCAACGGGACTCGAACCAACGGACGAGATGCAGGGGATCAATCTCCTCGATGCCGAGGCCGTTGCAGATCGAAAGGCCATTTATGGGGAGATTCTTGAGCATGACATCGTCGATATGAACGACCCGGTTTCGAGTCTGCGGTATCGCTGGATCATCGATGGGCAGTGGAAACTCATTGTTCCCTGGGCGGGTCTTGAACCGGACGCAAAAACCGAGCTGTTCCGAATCACGCAGGATAACGATGAGTTGCGGGATGCAGCTGCCGATTACCCACAGGTCGTCGAGGAACTGACGGCAAAGCTCAATGCGTGGTGGAACCCGGCAGCAGACCCCAATCAGGTGAGCGACACCCGAACACCGACACCCGACACTCGCCCTCCAAATATTGTCTTCTTCCTGTCCGACGATCAACGGGCGGACTTCCTCAGCTGTGCCGGACATCCGATTGTACAGACGCCGTTTCTTGATGATCTTGCCCAACGAGGAGTGCGATTTGAGAATGCGTTCGTCACGACGGCGATCTGTGCTGCCAGTCGGGCGACCTTATTCACCGGCCTGTGGGAGCGGTCGCACAAGTTTACGTTCGGAACCCCGCCAATCGCGGAGGACATCATCCAGCAGAGTTACCCGGTCCGGTTGCGGGAGGCCGGATTTCGCACGGGATTTGTGGGGAAGTTCGGCGTCCAGGTCCCCAAGGGGGCGGAGAGACAGATGTTCGACGTGTTCGAGCCTCTTAACCGCAATCCCTACTTCAAAAAGCAACCGGATGGCACGATGCGTCATCTCACGGACATTATTGGCGACAGTGCAATCGACTTCATACGTGAGTGTGATGGTTCAAAGCCGTTCTGCCTCTCGGTGAGCTTCAATGCGGCCCATGCGGAGGACAGCGACAAGGAGAATCACTATCCGTGGCCGCCAAGCGAGGCCGGGTTCTACGAAAACATGACAATCCCGCCGCCGCTTGTCGAAACCGAACACTGGCGAACGCTCCCGTCGTTTCTGCAACACAGCATGCATCGCGACCGCTGGTTCTGGCGATGGGATACGCCCGAGAAGTATCAGCACAACTCAAAGGCCTACTTCCGCATGATCACGGGCCTCGACCGCAACATCGGCCGTGTCTTGAACGAGGTGGCACGAAAGGGTTTCGACGATAACACGGTTATTATCTTCATGGGGGACAACGGTTACTATCAGGGCTCACGCGGCTTCGCGGGCAAGTGGAGCCACTTTGATGAGTCACTGCGAGTCCCCTTGATTTTCTTCGATCCGCGACTGCCAGATGCCCGAAGAGGACGCGTCGATTCGCAGATGGTCTTGAATGTCGATGTCCCGGCGACGATTGTCTCCCTTGCAACTGGTGAAGTCTCCACTTCGTATCAAGGGCGGGATCTGACACCCTTGCTCATCGGAAATTCGCTCACGACCGAGTGGCGGACCGACTTCTTCTGCGAACATCTGTTCGATCATCCGGATATCCCCAAGTGGGAGGGGGTGCGGGACCAGCGATACATGTACGCCCGTTACTTCGAGAATCTGCCCGAAGGCGAGTTCCTGCACGATCTGGAAGCGGACCCGCTGGAATTGACAAACCTCGTTAACGATCCTGCCTATGCAGAGACGCTCGAAGTAATGCGTCAAAGGTGCGACTCGCTACGGGACGAATTGGGAGGCGAATACTCAAAGGAACGGTTCCCGAGTCATGAGCGAAACTGAGGCAACTCGCCGAGGGCTTCCCAATCGCTGGAAGTCTTTTGTCAATCATGGGAATCACGTTTTCGGTCGCTTGAAACGACCTGTAGCATCTGCCATAGTTCAGGCCTTCGTGGCGAATAGTCACTGATTGTTCGCGCATTTCACAGCTCTGTGTCACGCTTTTCCACGACGGACCTTTCCGCATGATGCCCGTGTTGGCTACCGAAACGATTTCGGACTTCCTCTCCGATGAGTGGGGTTGGTCTCACATCGTCGCGCTCGCCGGAGCGGCAATTGCTCATGTCGCGTTGATTGGTGCTTTCTTCGGACTGCCTGCTTTCGCCGGGATCTGGGCCGAGCGAAAGGTTTCGGGGCGTATTCAGGACCGTTTGGGTCCCACGCGAACCGGCGGTCGATTTGGCTGGCTGCAGTCTCTGGCGGACGGCGTCAAGCTTCTGCAGAAGGAAGACCTGTGGCCCAACGCGGCGGATGCGATGCTGTTCCGTGTGGCTCCGTACATCGTCGTGATTGCCTCGGTAGCAGCGTTCATGTTCCTCCCGTTCAGTGACGGGTGGGTTGCTGTTTCGCTTGATGTAGGGCTGTTCCTCGCCCTTGCCATTCTCTCCCTGGAGGTCCTGGGGATCATTCTTGCTGGTTACTCCAGTGGGTCGAAGTGGTCGCTTTTCGGCGGCATGCGGGAAGCGGCCCAGATGGTCAGTTATGAGGTTCCGCTGGGACTGACAGCTGTCATTCCCGTGGTGCTTGCCGGTTCGATGAATCTCGATGAGATCGGCCGCATGCAGGAGGGCTGGTTCTGGAACTGGTTCATCTTTCATGACCCGTTCACGATGATTGCCTTCTTCGTATTTTTTACCGTCACACTTGCCAGTAACAAGCGGGCACCATTCGATCTGGCTGAGGCGGAGAGTGAACTGGTCGGTGGTTTTCACACCGAATATAGCGGTTTCCGGTGGTCGCTCTTCTTTCTGGCAGAGTATGCCAGCATGTACTTCGTCAGTGCTTTGGGGGTGATACTGTTCCTCGGAGGCTGGTGGACGGGGATCGCTCCCATCGACAACTTCTTCCGGACCAATGACACTTGGGTTGTGAACTACCTGGGGAATGTTCTCGGGTTTGCAGTGTTGCTCATTAAAGCGTCGAAGCTGGTGTTTCTGCAGATCTGGATTCGCTGGACGCTTCCCCGCCTGCGGATCGATCAGGTGATGACGACCTGTTTGAAGTATCTCGTGCCGATCAGTTGCTTTCTGTTTCTGGGGGCGGTGACTTGGTCGATGCTTCTGCCGGGTCGCAGTGCGTTTGGGACGAAATCATCGCTGGGAGCGCGTGCGGTTGAGACTGCGACAGTTGATCGCTCACCTGGTCATGGATTGGAGATTGTGGCGACACCCATTGGCACAGCTGAGGAGGGGGCGCGCTAATGGAAATGCTCCTCTTTACAATCTTCGCTTGTGCTGCCTGTGGTGGGGCACTCGCTGTCGTATTGAGCCAGAACGTTGTTCGCATGGCGTTCTATCTGGTGATCTCACTTGGCTCGACGGCCGGTCTGTTCTTCATGCTCGATGCAGACTTTGTCGGGGCGACTCAGTTGTTGATCTATGTCGGCGGCACGGTAGTGCTGCTGATTTTTGGTGTGATGCTGACAGCAAGTGGCCCGTTCCTGACAATCAAAAGCAGTCCTGGCGATATGGTTCAGGCGATTTTGGTCGGAGCATTGTTTCTGGGGATGGTTGTTGTCACCGTGTTGCAGGTCGATTGGGAAGGCAATGCGGTGAAGCTGGAAGGTCAATACGGTGCCTCCTCTCTCGAAAGGCCGGGTTACAATCAGCGTGGTGAAGGGCATACGACACGACGCATTGGGGCGGCTCTGCTGGGGGCGAGGTTTGATAAAGATTTGGGGAAACAGTCGGGTCAGCTAAGCACCGGCTATCTGCTTCCCTTTGAGGTCGTTTCTGTGCATCTGCTGGTCGTGTTGATCGGGGCAGCCTATCTGGCTCGCGCGAAACGTCGCGTCAGGGTGCCGAGTGGGTCTTGAGTGAGTGATATGGAAGGTATTGGGATTAACGGGTTTCTGGCTGTTGGAGCCGTGCTCTTTGCATGTGGCGTCATCTGCATGGCGACCAAGCGCAATGGCATCGGCGTGCTGATGGGTGTGGAGCTTGTGCTCAACGGGGCGAATGTGAACTTCGTGGCCTTTTCCAAATACGGTCCACTGGGGCTGGACGGTCAGATTGTCTCGTTGTTTGTGATTGTCCTCGCGGCTGCTGAGGCAGCTGTCGCACTCGCGATTGCACTCAACTTCTACAACAACCATCTGACGATCGACGTCGACCGGGCGAACGAGTTGCAGGGATAACCAAGACGAGCCGAAATGACGCCGGAAACCTATCTTCAAACCGGAACGACACTCAAGTGGCTGCTGGGCCTCGCCTGGTTGCTCCCGCTCGTTGGCTTCTGCATCGAAATCTACGGCGGTTACTGGGGCAGACGACTCGACCCGGCCTCGAATGGAAAGAAAGTCAAGTTCGCGGCGTATCTCGCAGTCTTCTGCATCGGCACCGGCTTTCTGCTGAGCCTGTCTGCTTTCGCTGTCTGGAAGAGCGCAACTGGCGTCGAATTGCTCGCAGCTTCTCATGAGGTGGAACACAGCGATGAGCACGCTGATGGACACGATCGCCGTGATGCTCAGCACTCGGATGACGGACATGATCAAGATCATGATGCCGAGCATCATCATGACGGCGATGGTGATCACTCTCATGGCGGCGACGTTCGCGGACAATCACCGGATGACGCTGAACATCACGAAGCACACGGGAACAACCCGTATGCAGCAGCCTTCTCTGGGACGTTCTATGAGTTGGCCCACTTTGGCAAGCTGCGGATCGCGATTGATTACTACATTGACGGTCTGACTCTTCTCATGTTTTGCATGGTCACGTTGATTGCGACATGCATTCATGTGTTCGCCATTGGCTACATGAACGACGAGTTGACCGAAGACTACGAAGATCACTTCGTGCACCTGCCTGGAGGCAAGCACTTCCATCGCCCTGGGCGGTTCTACAGGTTCTTCGCTTTTCTGTCGCTGTTCAGCTTTTCCATGCTGGGGCTGGTACTCGCGGGCAACATCTTTCAGGTGTTTGTCTTCTGGGAACTGGTCGGAGTATGCAGTTATCTGCTGATTGGTTTCTACGTTGAACGCCACTCGGCCAGTACAGCCGCCAACAAAGCGTTCATCATGAACCGTGTCGGTG
>JAGQQG010000115.1 GCA_020426325.1 Planctomycetaceae bacterium
GTGCCGCCGTCCGGGCCACCATCTCAGCGTCAATACCATGGTCAGAGCCTCCTTTCACCCTGACTAAGTTGCAACTCCCAGACCATTCCGTCCACTCACCCACAGATTCTGAAACCAGCTCATACCATTCCATGGTCACAGACTACCTCATGACAAGCGATCGTGTCATCATGTATGAGTGTGGTATTTAACTTTGGTTGAGCTATTGGCTGGGCATTGGTTGCTGAAGGTCTGTCGAATGCGAGCAGGGGTGAGTGTATGACTCAGCGATCTGGACTCAGTTTGATGGTGGGAGAGTAATGGATGCTCATGGATCCACGCTGCTCGATTAATCACGCCAGATTTTTTTCTGCAACATGCAGCCTTACAAGCAACTGCTGGAAATGTTGCGTTGATGATGGAAGATCGTGACTTGTAGCGATGGATCGCACACATGCCGCTCGAACTCGCACCTTTCTGCTTGTGCTGGCCTTTGTCGGGTTCATCAGTCTGGGGCTCCCCGACGCGATGACTGGAGTTGCGTGGCCGTCTGTGAGAGACACGTTTCATCTGCGACAGGGAGCGGTCGGACTGGTGCTGGTTGTTTCGGGAATCGGCTATCTGATCAGCAGCTTTCTCTCCGGCCAGTTGACTCAGGCGATCGGGATCGGTCTGCTCCTCGCAGGGAGCACGGGAATGGTCGCTGCTGCGATGTACGGATTTGCATTCGCCCCGCTATGGCTGGGTTTCGTCCTGAGTGCCCTGTTGCATGGTTTAGGCTCGGGGGCTATCGATTCCGGCCTGAACGGATACTCTGCGCATCACATGTCGGCCCGACACATGATCTGGTTGCACGCGTGCTATTGCTTTGGAGCGTTGATCGGACCTGTGCTGATGTCGAAGGTACTCGCCCGGGGCCATCATTACAGCGTTGGTTACTCAATTACCGGAAGCACGATGCTGCTGCTGGCAGTCCTGTTTCTGATGACACAACGACTCTGGGGAGAGACCGAATCCTCCGGACCTCAAATCCGCGTGCCCCTCCGGGGAAGTGGTGTCCTGCGACACCCGATGGTGTGGATGCAGATGGCGATTTACTTCCTCTATACCGGTCTCGAAGTGACGTTCAGTCAATGGACCTACACAGTGCTGACGGAGTCTCGTGCCGTCAGTCCGGAAACGGCTGGAATTGCTGTGGGAAGCTACTGGGGAGCGATCGGGATTGGTCGTGTCATCTCCGGTGCCGTGGCGGACCGTTTTGGGATTGATCGCCTCGTCCGCTGTTGTCTGGTGACAGCGACTCTCGGCGCACTCCTGTTTGCGACTCAACTTCCGGTCGCATTCACGCTTCCGGGACTGACGCTCATCGGGCTTGGACTGGCCCCCGTCTATCCCTGCCTGATGTCTCGAACACCGAAGCGACTGGGCATTGAACTCTCGTCACACGCGATCGGATTCCAGGTAGGCGCTGCCATGATTGGGGCCGCAGCCATCCCGGGGGTGCTGGGCGTTCTCGCCGGAAGAGCAGGCCTGGAAACAATTGCCATCGGATCAGTGGTCCTGTTCGCAGTTCTGAACCTGCTGCATGAATCACTCCTCAGAATGCCCGAGGCTGTAGAGTGACTCGGTTGGACATGAAACCGTTAGTGCTTTCAAGCCTGGGTGAATCGTCGACGAATGATACGACTATTCGCTACGAGAAACTGCAGTTCCTGTTCCAGTCGACGGTATCACAAATCGCTCCGGCTCAGGGTCGACGGTGCCGAGAAGCATGACTGACTGTATAACGGCACACATTGAATCCGGAATTCCCCCTTCAAGGAGAACTCGCTCATGCTCGCCGCCGATGCCATCGAAGCTCCGGACTGGGTTGCCATTCCGCTCGCGGTGATTCTGGTGTCAATCGTCGGCGTGCTCTACTGGCGAAGCGAGCGCTATCGAAGTCGGACTCAGAAGGCCATCCGCGCCTGGGCCGTGCACAACAACTACATCCTCTGCTCTGCTCACATGAAGAAGCTCCGCGGAATGCAGTTTGACAGCCGGGATCGCGACTCGATCCTGTACATCGAGGTCGACCAAAACGGCATCAACCGTTCCGGCTGGCTCACCCCCAGGCCGCCAACGAAGGAACTGCCGCTCGGCGACTTCGATGTCCAATGGGAGTAGCGAGAGCCTCATCGAATCTTGCTTAAACTTTTAATTCTTTAGACGAGTGATTGACAACCCGATTTCGTGCCGGTAGCATCGTCGAAAGAATTCGATGATAGGAGGCAACCAATGGCACGTCCGGCGTCTGAGTATCCCACCAGGCTCGAACTGGAAATTCTCAAGGTCCTCTGGGACCAGGCTCCTCTGCCCGTGAGAGATGTTCGTGCACGTCTGGACGAACAGGGTCGCACGCTCTCGCACAGTTCAGTCATCACCATGCTTAACATCATGGTCGACAAGGGCTATCTCAAGCGGTCCAAGCAGGGAAAATCGTTTTTCTTCTCGCCGAAGGTGGAACAGGACAGCATCACGGGCGGCATCGTCGAGGACCTGCTTGATCGTGTGTTCGACGGATCGCCCGCTGCGATGGTGCTGAACCTCATCGAGACCGCCGACCTCGATGCGGACGAACTGGCCGAACTGCGTCGCCTCATCAATCGTAAAGCCAAGGAGCGACAGTCATGAATCCCGACTTCACGCTTGAGCTGACCGGTCGTCTCTGTCTGACACTGTTGCACTCGCTGTGGCAGGTGGCCGTGCTGACGTTCCTCGTCTGGTGCCTGGAACGCTGTGTCCGGTCGTTGACGGTCGAACGTCGTTACACACTGCACGCGGGCGCGCTTGTCCTCGCTCTCGCCCTGCTCCCGATGACGTTTCTGCTCACCGATGCTCCCATTGTTCCTCAGACGATCGAAGTGTCGGTCGCAAATGCGCCTGAGCAAGCAGCCCCCATCTTTGAGGTACCGGAAGCAGACGCCACTATGACCGCTCCTGTGCCGACGACGATCACAACTCCCGTCGTAGCCCCCTCGGCACCTCCTCTGCCGAGTCCGGTGATTGATGCCGCAGTCGAGCCGACTCCCGTAGAGGATGCCCCGCCGGGCTGGGTCACGTTCGCGCCTTGGATTGCCGGTGCCTATGCTGTGGGCGTGCTCGCCATGTTTGCGAGGCTGCTCCTCAGTATTGGAAGAGCCCAGCGATTGAAGTCGCGTGCGGTCCCTGTCACGACAGGTCCGCTCGTCGAAAAACTGTGTGAGCTGTCAGGACGATTATCGCTTCGCGTCCGACCGATGCTGGCTCAGGCAGAACGGGTCGTCGTGCCGCAGCTGGTCGGCCTGATCCGTCCGACGATTCTGCTTCCCACGGCTGCCATCAACGGCCTGTCCGTCGACGATCTCGAAATGATCCTGCTACACGAACTGGCTCACGTCCGCAGGCACGACTTGTGGATCAACCTCCTGCAGCGACTGGCCGAGGTCGTGCTGTTCTTCAACCCGGCCCTGTGGTACCTCAGCCGTCGCATCAGTTCGCTGCGTGAGTATTGCTGCGACGAACTCACCTGCAACACGGCTGCCGACCCCGACACGACCCTCCGCACCCGCTACGCCACAGCCCTCGTCCGCGTCGCCGAACTGAGCCAATCCTCCCGCCGCCCCGCGACGGCCAACGAACTGGCCACCCTCGCGAGCACCGGCCGCACCCCCTCCGAACTCCGCCGCCGCATCGCACACCTGCTGGGTGAACCCCTGAACGAACCCCTGGGCCTTACCCGAGGCACAATCATCGCCGCAGCCGTCGTCCTGCTGGGCATGACGACATTCATGCTGACATCCGCCGAGACGGCTGACGACGAGAATCTAGGAACATCTGAGGCCGAAACGGCAGAGGTCAGACAACCGAATCAATTCTCATTCGGAAGCACGGTTGAAGTCGTCGCAATAGGAACGCACGACAGTGCTCAGCGCTGGTGGGACGTAGGCGGCAATCCGCTTGATTCCGTTCCCTTCGCATGGGAACACGCTGACCGTGTTTCCGCAGAGGTTGATTTCTACCGAAGGATTGTCTTCCGAATCGAAAACCTTCCCAAGGATGCAGAAGTGAAATGGGATGTCAGTCCAACACAAGCCACAGGCGTTGGCACAGTGACCGTCGACGAGGTGAAGCCGAACGAAAAATACCTCACCGGATACTTCAGTGGAAAGAATGACCAGAACAGGGTCACCCTCAAGGTGGGCGTTGCCACGGGTCCTTGGAAGAAAGCTGCTGGACTCCCCGCAAACGGAACCGCTGCGTTGGGTTTAGGTCCGCTCAGTATCGTGAGTTCCGGTGCAATTGAGTCGGATGCCGGCACGACAATCGCTGTTTCGTTCAACGACTTCGACCATGATTTCCGCATTGTCGCAATTGACAAGTTTGGCACGCTGTTCGATTCAATTGACGGTGGAGCACCTTCTGCGGGAAATGTCCGCCAAGCAAAGGCGCTCTTCCCTGCATTGAAACCCGATGACATCAACCGTTTCGAGTTCCAAACCCGCGACTACGAATGGGTCGAGATCAACGACCTGCCGCTCCACCCCAAGGACGACGACAACGCAGCCAACATCCCGGCTCGCATGTTGCAGTTCCCTGAGGACCGGGCGATCGGTGCTGTTCTGACAAAATCAGCAGCTCAAAGTGGTTTCGGATTTGAAGACTTTCCCAGAGATGGTTGGCAGGAGTTCTCGCTTGCTCGGGGGGTGGTCAACATCCCGGCTGGCTTGCATGTTCGGCTGAATATCAGCCGTGCGGCGTCGGTCGATTTGACGCCCTTAGCTGAATTGCCGCCGGATGCGATCGAGTCGTTGTCGCTTGCGAATACGGACGTCACCGACGACGGACTCAAGCACATCGCGCATCTCACCGGCCTGCGAGATCTGGACCTGAGCAGCACCAGGGTTACCGATGCGGCATTGATTCATCTCAAGGACCTCCACCGACTTCAGACTCTCCATCTCTACGACGCGCATGGGGTCCATTTCGAGGGGGGAGGTGTGAGTGATGAGGGGATGAAGGCCATTGCCCAACTCCCGGCTCTCAAAAACATCACACTGATGCACACGAAGCTATCGGATGCAGGATTGGCGGAGTTGGCCAAGTGCCGGACATTGCGGGGACTACAACTCGACGGGACAGCCGTGACAGACGAGGGACTCATTCCTCTGCTGAATCTGCCACACTTGAACTGGCTGTCAATCAGATTCGATCTTAATGGCTCCAGGATCACCAATGCGGGAATGGAAACGATTTCCCAAATGTCGTCGCTCCGCTATCTCGATGTCAGTGGAGCAGCGATCACAAATGAGGGCTTGCAACGCATTTCAGGCCTGACGAAGCTGAAACGGCTATCAATCGACAACACGCAAGTGACCGGTGAGGGACTGGAATCTCTCGCAAGTCTGCAGGACCTTGAGACGCTCTACTACTATGAGCGGATTGACGATGAATCCATCAAGCATGTAAGCAAGCTGAAAGGGCTCAAAAATCTGTATACTCATCTTGAGATTTCTGATGATGGGGTTGCTGAGTTGGCCAAGCTGCCGTTGCTGGAGGATCTCAGTCTCTCCGGCCCCACGGTCACTGATGCTGCGATTGAGCACGTTGTGCAAATGCCGAGCTTGAAGACGCTGTGGTTTCAGCACTGTCCCATCACGGATCGCGGGCTGTCGATCCTGCGGAACAATTCGAACATCGAAGATCTCATGATCCGTGGAACCGAAGCGACGACCGCCAGTCTCCGGTCGCTGATGACCCTGCCGAATCTGAAGTCCCTGGATTTGTCTCTGGAATCGACTGAGGAGACACCTCAATGGGAAGACTTGAGGTGGTTCAACCATCTGGAGCGGCTGGAGCTGAGCGGCTCCACATTCCGCAGTGCCGACCTCACTCATCTGCAGGGGCTGACTCAACTCAGCTTACTCAGTCTGGAGATGGACCAACCGATCGACGATGCAGGCATCACGTCTCTGGCACCATTGATCAATCTCACAGGCCTGGGGATCTACAAATCACACGTGAGCGACGAAGGACTGAAGTCTCTGTCGAACATGACGAAGCTCGAACGGCTCAATGTTCACTGTCTCGCAACGGACGAAGGATTGCAGGCACTGTTGCCGTTGAAGTCCCTGCAGTCACTTGAGATCGCATCCCCGTACGTCACCAAGGACGGCGTCGCTGCATTCACAAAGCAACTGCCGTCACTCCAAACGATCAATCACTATCGCTATCGCCTGGATAACTCTGACATCTCCGTCTCACCGAACGATCGTTTCTTCCGTCGTGGCTGGCAGGCGGAACGCGGTCCGCAGGAGGCCCTCGAAGGTCACGCTCCGCCGCCGCTCACGGTCGACCGCTGGCAGAACATCGATGGGGACTCGCTGAGTCTTGATGACCTTAAAGGCAAAGTGGTCCTGGTGTACTTCTGGCGAGAACCGATCAGTTGGTGCCGCATGCAGATGCCGGCTGTGAACGCCCTCTACGAGAAGTATCACGACCAGGGGCTGGAAATCATCGGCGTCCACTCGACTGAGGATGCTGACAACCTGCAATTCTACGCCGACAAGCACAATATCCACTGGCCCGTCTGCGCAGACGTCGATTCCCAAACAAACGCCGCCTGGCACGTCCAGCTAAACAGCGGCCACTACCTCCTCGACCGCAGCGGCACCCTCCGCTCCGCCGACCTCTTCCAGGGCCACCTCGAAGAAGCAGTCAAATCGTTGTTGGCTGAAGCCGCGCCGGTGGATGTTTCTGCTCTTGAACCTCCACAGATTCCACTCAACATTGTCATCGCCCGGCATGTGATGTTGCTGGAAGGGCGGGAGATTGTCACGTGGGATGAGGTGGAAAAGAAGATCGCTGAACTGCCTGATCCGTCGTTGGCTTATCCGCATCTTTATGAAACACGGGGGGCCAGAGAATCCGGCAGATTTGAGGAGTCCGAAAAGACGTTCTGGCGAATTCGTGAGAAGTACAAGCTCAAGGGGCACAGCGTCGAGAGTCTGTGGCCGCGGACGGATTGGCGGTATGACCAGATTGAATCAGCGGAAGACCTCGTCCCGGATGAGTCGCTGCGCGTGGAGGGGAGCGTCGTCGATGCTGAGGGTCAGCCGGTTGCGGATGCGGAAGTGATTCTGGTCACACCAGTGGACGAGTCGATCTCTTACAAGTCGTACCACATGGCGCTCGTCGAAGGGCGAGTTCGTAATCCGCTGGAACATGTGCTGACGCTCTCGGACGCGAAGGGGGCATTTTCCATTTATCCGCCCCCTGGCACGAACTACTCCATCATCGCACTGCATCCGGATCATGGCTTCACGCTGATTCAAGAGACATCGCTGGTGAATGATCATCGTGTGACCCTGCTGCCCTGGGGTGGGATCGTGGCAGAATTGAGTGAAGAGCCGGAACAGCAAGTCGCCGACCTCAGCACTCGGATCAGCGAATCTGATGGCAGGCCTGAAGTGGTCATCAGCCAGTATTGGAGTGACCTCAAGCAGGAGAAACCGACGCTAACTTTCGGCTTCACCCATGTGCCGCCAATCTTCGACACGACGATCTCCCGCAGCTTCCCGACCAAAGACGGCGGCTCAACCAGCGTGCCCGGCGCCAGCGTCGGCCTGCTCCCCGGCGAAACCCGCCGCCTCGATCTGGGACCGCTCACGAAGCAACAACGTGAACGGATCGAGGGCACTCGCAAGCTGATGGAACAGCGTCAAAAGCAGGCTGAGGAGCCAAATGACGAGACCAGTCAGATAAGCGAGCCTTGGAAGGTCCGCTTGAAGGCGATCGATCAGGCGACGGGGGAGGTAATCTCGCGGGCGAAGTTTGAGGTTGAGCAGCTCTATGAAGAGTCAGAGAAGAACACGCGGACAGACTACTCAGCAGAAGACGACGGGGCTTTTGTGGCCGAGTTTGAGACGCGGACACCGGACGTTTGCGTTCTGTCATGTCGAGCCGAGGGGTACACGCCGGTCCATGGTCGATGGATCAGTCCGGAATTGAGCGAGGAGGGAGAGCCGTTACCGGAAGAAGTCGTCTTTCACATGGAAAAGGGTGTCACGGTCGGTGGAATCGTTCTGAACGAAGACGAGGAACCGGTCGCTGGTGCCAAGGTGTTGTTCTCTGCGAGCAACTACGATGTGGCACCGGGCGAGAAGCTGGTGCAGACATTCTCCAAAGATGAATTCGTGACAGACGAGGACGGCCGCTGGAGTTGCAACTACGCTCCCGAGCAAATGACCGAAACATTAATCACCGTCAATCACGAAGACTACGCATACGATGACAGCAACTGGGGGAACCGCCCTGAGTTCGCCAACTTGAAAACGCAAGATCTCGTCTATTACCTGCGGCGAAGAAGGACGATTCAGGGACAGGTGACGGACCCTGATGGGAATCCTGTTGAGGGAGCAATCCTGACGCTCGGCCAATACCCTGACAAGGACGATCCGACATTTCGCACAGACGCTGATGGACGCTATGCGATCGAAGGTCTCTCGCATGACCGGATGGCGGTCATCAAGCCCGGCTTCGCTCCCGAGGAGCATATCTTTGCAGACTTCAAGCCGAATCCATTTCGGCGTGAGTTTGATGAACGATCAATTCCCAAGGGTGATCTGGATTTTCAATTGCAGCTAGGCATCACCATAGAAATTCATGTCACTGACAATGAAGGGAATCCGCTCAAGGGGGCAATGGTCACACCGAGGACTTGGATGACAGACCACAAGTTTCGCGTGAGCCACCTTTTCTCGACATGGATCGGACGCGAGTTTCTGCCCGGAACAACAAATGAACAGGGACTCTGGCGTTGGACGTGGGCCCCACACGATGACCAACTGACATTCGGTGTTTCTCACCAAGGATACACGACTGCCAGTGACTTCACGGTAAATGCGAAGAACGCAGGAGAAAACATCACCGTCAAACTAGAGTCCAGTCAATCACAACCACACATTCTCGTCGGCCTTGTCGTTGATGCTGAGACCAAACAGTCCATCAAGACATTCAAGGTGCAACGTGGGGATACGAGCAAGAATCGGCTGGCACGACCACTTGAACCGGAGCGGTACGGAAAGGGTTGGGTCGATTGGCGCCCAACTTCATACATTCCGGGGAAGGATGGCCGGTTTCTAACGAACATCACAGTTCCCTTTGGAAAGGGCAAGTATGTCTACCGTGTCCTGGCTGACGGATACGAAACTGCGATCGGTGAGCCGGTGATGAATGACGATGGCGATCCGGTGCTCATCTTCGAGTTGGAAAGACGTCCGTGATACAGACCGTCACCTGGTGAAGTCAACATAATTGGGTAGCACGCGTTGTCCCAACCCTTTCCGTGAGGTGATGGTAGGCATTCTCCAATGGGCATGTCCTCCGGTTGCAGTTTGTTTTCGCGAATGCTTCTGTCCGCTGATGCGGCACCGGTTGGGGCAACCGGTGTTCCCCGATGCTCACGGGTGTGATCGGATTGAGAAACGTTTCACCTCGGCCAATGGCCGCTTCCTGACGGGCGCGGCTCTGATGTCGTTGAAACCCTCGGCGAGCGGGGGACGTCAGTCCTCTGTGTGATGGTGGGTTCGACGCCGGAAACGTTGGCGAAAGAGGATGCCGTCGCTGCATGTGGGACGTCGAGAGGGCATCGAAGTCTCAAGACACAGGGGGATGACACCCCCCGCTCGCCGTTACCGCGTGAAGCCGACGTAGAAGCTGAAGATTTGTTTCTCGTCGAACTTCTCTTTGAGGAGCGGGTAGGCGAAGTCGAGGGCGATCGGGGCGGGGCCCATGGCGGGGATGACCAGGCGGAGTCCTGCACCCACCGAGGCGCGGAAGTCGTTGAGGGAGACATCCTGTTCGACGGTTCCGAAATCGGAGAAGAGGACGCCACGGATGTTGTCGTCAGCGGTGATCGGGATGATGTACTCAGCCGAGCCGAGCGCCATGAACTGGCCACCCACTTCGATCGGGCCTTCGACAGGCGTCACGCCACGGAAGGCGAAGCCGCGGAAGGACTGGAAACCGCCCGCATAGAACTTCTCGAAGATGGGCGTGTTGTCGCCGGTCCAGCCGGTTTGACCTTTGAGCTGAATGATGTGCTTGCCGCGACCGTCCGGACGCTCCCAGACAGTGAAGAACTGACTGCCGGTCAACTCGGCGCGGGGATAATTGAAGTCGCCGAAGCCCTGCTCGTATGCGAGTTCGACCATGTGTCCCTGCGTCGGGAGGAACGAAGAGTCTCGCGTGTCGTGGGCCAGGGCGAGGCGGCCGGTCGACAGGAAGTTGTTGCCACGTACGGCTTCGAGTGATGCGGGCGTCGGGGCATCTATGTCGCGGACCTGCACCTGCTCCAGCCGGAGTGCCCCGCTGAGTGACCAGAAGTTCCCCAGCAGACGACCCAGCGTGAGTCGACCGCCGAGACGCTCTTCCGTCCAGTTGTCGAAGAAGCGAGTGTAGTAGAAGCCGCTGGTGCCGAAGCTGAAGTCTGTGTTCAGGAAGAATGGGTCCTGCCAGCTCACGAGGTAACGGCTGACCTGGTTGCCGGGGACCGCTTCAATGCGGAAGCTCTGACCGCCGCCGCGCCAGGCGGTGCCGTTGGCGATGTCGGCGAAGCTGCGCGGCGGACGCAGGATGTCGAAGTTGTTTTCTTCGAGGACGATTGAACCGACGACGCCCGCGTCGCTGTTGACGCCGACGCCGAACATCAGCCGTCCGGTACGAGCCTCGGTCACACCGACGTCAATGTCAATGAAACCGGGTTGCTGTTGAATGGGACCACGCAGGGCGTTTCCGAATGGGTCGCCCTGTGGGGAGACCCCTTGCAGGTAGTCCTGCGGAATCGGCTGACCGAACTGATCGATACTTTGTGACCGGAAGACGTCTTCATCTCCTCCCTGAGCCCGAATGACGAGTTCGGGGGGCGACAGGGGCCACAGGTGGATTTCATGTTCTGGGTCGAGCGTTGAGGGTTGAGGGTTGAGGTTGGACGTCTGTGGATCGATGAAGTTCTGTTCAACCTGAGGGGCCTGAGCAGCCGGACGTCGGTTGCGAACCGGCTGGAGGGCTGCCGGTCGAGCCAGGGGAGCTGGGACAGCTATCGGCTGGTCGACGAACAGATTCGTGGGGTGCTCGGGCTGGGTTGAGGTCGTGGGTTGCAGGGTCTGAGGAAGCTTCAGCGTGGCGATGTTCGTCGGGCTGATGCTATGACCGAAGGTGATGGGCACCGGAGGAAAAGTCCGCTTGTTCTCGTCCTCTTCCTGTTCCTGTCTGGTTGACTGTCCACGGTTGATCAGGTTGAGCGCGAGGTATTCAGAGCCTTCAACTCGGCTGATGTCCACAGACGGAGGTTCCGTGCGTTCCCAGAGCTGGCTGCCGTTGAGTCGTGCCTGCATTTTGCGAATGGAACTGGCCTTGGCGAGACTTCCCGGTTTCACATACGCGTTAATCTGGTTGCGAATGACATCTTCCTTGGTGTGGGGATAGTCACCCCGGATCTCGATATTGATCTGGCCAACATAGTAGGGACGATCCTCATCGATCTGGTAAACGAGGTCGATCCATCCCGGCTTCTCCAGGAAGACCGGTTTGGCGTCCACCACAGCGAACAGGCGGCCAAGTTCATCGTACTGCGACTTCATGCTCTCGATGTCTTCCTTCATGAAGCGCGAGTTGAACATCTCTCCGGCGACGAGTTTGATGTCCTTGCGGAGCTGCTCTTCCGTCAGCACGTTGAACCCTGTGACCTCAACGTTCCGTACGCGGAACCGTTGTCCTTCTTTCACATGGAAGACGATGTCAATTTTCGATTTTTCGTCGTCGACCCAATGCCGGGTTGAGGTGACTTCGACGTCGAAGAAGCCCAGCCCCTGATAGTATTGCGCCAGGGCGATCTCGTCGTTGGGGACACTTTCCGGGTCGTAGTTTCCACCAACGAGGCCGAGGATGGCCGGTTTGGTCTGCTTGCCGATCTTGAGGACCGCGTCGCGGGCAAATTCGTTCCCCTCGACTTTCACCTTCCGGACTTTGACTTTGGGGCCTTCCTCAATCAGGAAAGCGATGTCTCGCTCATCGGGACTTTCACCCTTCTCGAGGGTGACGTTGACGTGCAAGTAACCTTTTTCCTTGTACTTCTCCCGGATGCGTTGTGCAGCTTCCCGGTTGATGGCGACATCGTAGGGAGCCCCCGCCTTGAGGCCGGTCTCCGCTTCGAGGACTTTCGTTTTGATCTTCTTGTTGCCCTTGAACTCGACACTGCGAACAACGGGCTTCTCCACAACTTGAAAGACAAGCACGAGCCCTTCTTCGGTCTCGTTGAAGATCGGACGGACGCTGGTGAACAGCCGCGTATCGTAAAGTTTGCGAACGTCGTCCTGAACCTGAGTGGGTGACGCGGGGCGACCCTTGCGAATGGTGAGTTGGCGGAGAATGTAGTAGGACTGAATGGTGCGATTGCCTTCGACCCGAATGTCAACAATCGGCTGGGCGCTTGGATCGATGGTGCGGAAGGGAGTGTTGCTTCTGGTTGAGGTCGCGGCCTTGGGGGCCGGCGCGGGCATCCCACCGGGGCCTCCTCCTGGTCCCCCCATTCCTCCATATTGGGCGGAGGAGGTGGAAGGCAGCACGAGTAAACCGGAGACCATCAACACAACCCGACACACAAGCGTGCTCCGCACGGTGCGCAACAGAGAAGGTCGTGTCACGTCACGGCCCCGATCGATGTTGGTGGAGATGAGAGTCAAAGTGGTCAACTCATTTGACGTTTCGGCGAAGGCATGCCCGGGCGGCATGTCCTGTGAGTTCATCCGTAAACTCATCGCCTCGATTGACTGATCAGGGTGGATTCGCGAACGGCGTCCTCGAAGAAGAACTCAAACCGCGACAGTGAACAAGTTGGGAGGTTGTCCCGGAACGGGAGACTGGAAAGGGTGACCGAAGACGTTGCGAATTGATTGTCGTCGACGCGCGAAGCGTCTTCGGCGTGTGATTGGAAGGGAGGAATACTGCAATCCCAGCCCTAGGGCAAGATGACTTCGGGCCCGACCTCTCACGTGCCCCGGTTGGCGATCGGCACCTGTGATGCTTCAGAGATGTTGCAAGGTATTGAATCGAAGCCGCTTACGGCACACTCCGGATGTTCAAGCTTGCCTCGAGTCCTTGGATTCCGAGCATGAATCGCTGGAATCCTGACACGAGAAAACGAGTCAGAACGCGGATTTGGTGGTCAAGAGCACCGGAGAAACCACGGTTTCGGGCGAATCTCAGCTCTCAGCGGCCTCATCGGCAGATTCTGCTTCAACCTCTGTGTCGGTTTCGCTGCCGCAGATCGAGCGGGAGACCGCCTCGATGTCACGATCGGTCGGTGGATCCATCTCGACATCCTCGAATTGAGCATGCTCGATGATCACGTCCACGGCCTTTCGTTCCCGGATTTGTGCATCCAGATTCTCGATCATCCCGGATTTTTGCAGTCTGGCCCGGACACGACGTGGGTTTTCGCCGGCCTGCATGGCCATGATGGCGATTTCCATGTCGATCTCCGAAGGCGTGACTTCGATGCCTTCTTCCTCAGCGATACGGTCGAGCACAAAGTGCTCTTTGAGGTTTTGCCGAGTCATCGAGATTGACCGCTGCCGCAGGTCGTTCTCGCGGGCCTGAATCTCACGGGAGGTGAAACCGGCCTGCCGCATTTCGAGGATCTCACGACGTAATGCATTCTCCGTCTGCTTGCGGACAAGATCTTCAGGCAAATCCCAGTCAGCCGATGCGGTGATCTGATTGAGGACCTGTTCCCGGGTGGTCTGACGTTGCTGGTAAGTCGTCTGACGTTCCAGCATATTCCTGATCTCGTTCTTGAGCTGCTCGGCATCGGAGACTCCGATCCGCTCGAAGAACTTGTCGTCAAGCTCGGGCATCACGAGACGTTTGATGTCGAGCACTTTGAATGTAGCTCGAACCGGCTCTCCCCGCATTTCGATGTTGTTGGCCTCGATCGAAATCGTCAGTTCTGTTTCGCGAACGTCATCGGGTTTCGCCCCGATCATGAGTTCGTCGAACCCATCAATCTCTGCATCCTGGAAGCGAAGCGTCGGGCGGACCCGCAGGGACAGTTCATCGAACTTACGAACGACTTTGTCTTTGCTGGCGAACGTGGCCGAAACGATCACGTAATCGCCCAACGCTGCTGCATCGTCTGTCGGCTCCTGGTGGCCGTACTGTTCTAGGAATTCCAGCTCATACGCATCAACATCTGCATCGGTGATCTCACGCACTGGCCGTTCAATTTTCAGGCCCTTGTAGTTCGGCAGATCGAACTCAGGCCGGACCTCGACGTCGAATTCGTATTCGAAGTCACCCTCTTCCGGGATGTCGATGCTCTCGATATCGATGTTGGGCTCGTTGATCGGGTCAAGATCCTGCTCATCTGCGAGTTGCTCCAAGCTGTGCATGAGCACTTTCTGCTTGACCTGCTCGCCAATCTCGTCCTTGAACCGCCGCTCAATCAGCTTTTCCGGAGCAAACCCCTTACGAAATCCGGGGACCTCAGCGGAGACCATCAGTTCGCTGACCGCATCCTGCTGAATTCGGTCGATCCCCTCACGGGGAACCGTGACGCGGACATGCTTCTTGCAGGGGCCGACAGTTTCAATGGCGACTTCCAGCGCCATTTTATATTCCTCAGCCTCGCCGCCGTTCTCGGCGGGATCTGCTGTCTGGAGGGCAGAGTTACCATCGTCCGTGGGGTGCTCGGTGTCAGCCACGTTGCTCATCCTTTTTTGTCTGGAATCCCCATCAGGCCGGGCTGTTGACCTTTGTCTTATCGATTCGGTGACGATACGGCTCAAAACATCACAGGTTCAGAGCAATCCGTCCCTTTGAAGACCATGACCTCGGGGCAAAAGAAAAGAGCGGGTGAAGGGAGTCGAACCCTCGACAGCCACGTTGGCAACGTGGTGCTCTACCACTGAGCTACACCCGCCGATGGAATCATCACAGTAACGATTAACCAGTTGGCTCGTCACCGATTATGCCTCTCCAAACGTGAACGTCAAGGCATCCGTCACCCGGTCGGGGCAAATTGGTGCATCCACTCGTTGACACAGTTGTTCAAATCTTCAAACTGTTCAATTCCCTTGACTTCGGCTCGATCCTGTTCGTCGCATCTGAAGATCGGCATGTTGACAAATCAAAACATTTGAAGGTGCAGTGGTTGAGTGACGATCCCCGTCTTCAATTCCGCATCACATTCTCCTCAATGCAGATACATCGATCTCTCAAGAATCTCTGGTCGGTCAGGCTGTGGCTGGCATTCGCCTTGCGTTCTCCCTAAAGCAGGGGGAGTCCGTGGGGATTGGTGGATCGTTCGCACTGACGATGACGCGTCGCTGAAAAGTTCTCTTCTGCTTCGAGCAACAGGGAACTCAAGCCCGTCATATCTGCTACGACGGACCACAGGCAGAAGATTTTAGGGGGTCGACCGTGAATCTGCGTCAGACGGCCGAGGTTGCCGCGCTTGCATCAATGCTGTCCGAATGCATTGTCTCGGCACAAGAACCGATTGCGACCAGCGCACTGCATGCGTACTGGAAATCGTCGCAGTTACGCCTGAAATGCTGGTTCGCCAGCCTGCGTGCCTGCCCAAGCCCCCAGGCCACGGTGACGTCGCCGTACCATCTGCGGCATCAGGTCTGCCTTTGTCGGGAGATTCTGGTCGCAGAATTGTTGACCCGAGTCTGGTCGACCGTTCTGCTGGCTCGCGATGCATTTCATTCTCAGAACGAGTGTCAACAACTGGCGAGGCACGTCTTCAACGGGCAGATGGAAGCACGCCGCGAGGTCCTCAAGTTGTTAGCAGACTCTAGCCGGCTGCCCGCTCAACAGGCCTCAGTTGTCGATCGGCTCCGCAGGCGTGTGGAACGCTGGGCCGACATGCTGGTGGGACCGATGGTCGTGAGGCACGGGATCAGCGACTTTGTAATTGATCTCGACCGGGCAAAAGAGTTTGCACAGTCAGCGTTCCCTTCGACATTTGACGGACCCAATGCAGCTGTCCATCAGCTGACATTCGTGGGGTTATCTCACGCGATTCCTCGGACTAATCACTCTGATGAAGCGAGAACAACCTTGAATCACGCAGTCGCACGATCGGTGCTCGCGGCGTTGCCTCTTCACGAGTTGGCATGCTCGGGGGCGCCCCGATGCTCCGCCCCAAAACCCTTGGGCGTTGTGTTGCCGACGTCCTGGTCGAAGCCAACTGCGGAACCAATGAACGAGTAAGTCTGAGGGGTAAGCCAGTCCACGTCTCTACTGATGGACGTCGACGAGGCTTAACCCGGATTTCGCGCGGATTTCATGCAGTCGACATACTGAGCTGCCAGATCTCGAATGCGGTCCATGTCCCGGTTGGCGAGTGCCTCTTTCTCAACCAGTGCACTCCCCAGCCCGACAGCACAGGCACCGGCTGCGACAAATCCCGAGAGCGTTTTCAAGTCGACACCACCGGTGGGCAGAAGGCGAATCTGGGGAAAGGGACCCTTCAAGGCTTTCAGGTGTTTCGGCCCGCCGATGTCAGCGGGGAACACTTTGACGATATCCGCTCCGGCTTCCCAAGCGGTCAAGACCTCCGTGGGCGTGAATCCTCCCGGCATAATCACCTTGTCGTAACGGTTACACATCTCGATGACGCCTGTGTTCACGGTAGGTGTCACCAGAAACTCGGCCCCCGCCAACAGGGCAGCTCTTGCACTCTCTGTATCGAGAACCGTCCCGGCTCCCAGCAGAATGCGGTCGCCAAGGGCATCCCGTACCTTGCTGATGATGTCGAGCACACCCGGCACGGTGAATGTCACTTCGATGACATCGATGCCCCCCTCGAGCAGGGCCTCAGCGACCTCCACAAGTTGATCGCCATTCGGAGCGCGGATGATCGCCACGAGGCCGCTATCGAGAACACGTTGCAGGTTTTGGATGCGAGTCATGATGAGTCAGCAATCTTCAACTGAGTCGTAGCTGGATTCGCCAGAATTCAGCTGAATGAAAAGTGATCGATTCAAGTTCTGAACTCTGGTGAGTTCAGCTACGAAGCTAGAGGTAATCGTTGATGAGATTTTCGATGTACTCCTGGCGGCCGCTGGAGTTGGGGGCGGCTTCGCCTTTATCGAGTATGTATTGTTCGAGCTCTGCGAAACCGACAGCACCTTCCTCGATTTGAGCCCCGATGCCAGAGTCGTAGCTGGAGTAACGCTCTTTCACGAGATCATCAAGGACGCCGTCCTGACGGATGCGGGCCGCGATCTTGGCACCGCGGGCGAAGGCGTCCATCCCGCCGATGTGGGCGTGAAACAGATCGACGGGCTCAGTGCTCTCGCGGCGGACTTTGGCGTCGAAGTTGGTGCCTCCCGAGCCGAGTCCGCCCTGTTTGAGGAGCACGAGCATGATCTGGGTCGTGAGATAGATGTCGGTGGGGAACTGGTCAGTGTCCCAGCCGAGGAGCAGATCGCCCGTGTTGGCGTCGATGGAGCCGAGAAAACCCTGGATGCGGGCGTACTCCAACTCGTGCATCATCGAATGACCTGCCAGCGTAGCGTGATTGGTCTCGATGTTCAGCTTGACCACCTCTTCAAGGCCGTGGGCTCGCAAGAAATTGATACATGCGGCCGCGTCGAAGTCGTACTGGTGTTTGGTCGGTTCTTTGGGCTTGGGCTCAAACAGGAATTGCCCGGTGAAGCCGATCGACTTTGCGTGATCGTGGGCCATGTGCATGAAGCAGGCGAGGTGGTCGAGTTCCCGCTGCATATCGGTGTTGTAGAGGTTGTGATATCCTTCGCGACCGCCCCAGAAGACGTAGTTCTCGCCGCCGAGCAAGTGAGTGACTTCAATGGCCTTCTTCACCTGCGCCGCAGCGAAGGCGAAGACGTCTGCGTTACAGCTGGTTGCAGCTCCGTGCATGTACCGGGGGTGTGAGAAGAGATTGGCCGTCCCCCAGAGGAGCTTGATGCCCGTTTGGGTCTGCTTTTCGAGAAGTTTCTCAGTAATACGATCGAGGTTCTCATTTGATGCTTTGTGAGTTGCTCCCTCTGGTGCGACGTCCCTGTCATGGAAGCAGTAGAAAGGGGCGCCCAGCTTCGAGATGAACTCGAAAGCCACATCGACCCGTTTGAGCGCGTTCTCGACGGTGTCAGATCCGTCGTCCCACGGACGAATGAGCGTCGGTGCTCCGAAGGGATCAACACCCGTTCCGCGGAAGGTATGCCAGTAGCAGACCGAGAACCGCAACAGGTCCTCCATCCGCTGTCCTTCAATCTGTTCGTCCGGGTTGTACTGCCGGAAAGCGAGCGGGTTCTTCGAGCTGGGACCCTCAAAGGGGATCTTGGGCACGTCAGGAAAGAATTCAGGCATCAATCTTTGATTCTGAAACAGGGCTGCAAATATGGTGATCGCCTCGTGAGTTTAACGCACGGTTTGAAGTGACGACAGTAAGTCAAACTTCGAATGATCAAGCCAAGGTCGCAATTTATCCTGACCTGGTTGTGTCACGCTTCCACTGTCGTCCCTGACGGACAATCACAGCAAAAATGACAGGCGGGGCACCGATGCACGTCTGCCAGAATTTCTGTGGAGAGATTCGTTTGGCGCAGACAGAAATGTCTGTGCCGCCGTCGGCTCCAGCTGTGAAATCCAGCGAATCCTGCCTGGTCAACCGCAGGCAGGTGTTCGGCATCATGCTGTGGGAGCATCCGGTTTCGGTGGAGGTTTGATATTGTTCTGGGTGCGGTTTGTGTTGTAAGTTGTTTTACACATGTATCTTGGGCGAAATTGCGCAGGGCGGTCGGCCAATACATCGTGCCCGTTTGACCTGATGTGGCCCTCACGAAATGTCCGATACCTGTGATTGATGCAGGAAACTGTATCTGTCGAACAGGTCGTCAGTTGAGCGGAGTCAGCACCGTGACTATACTCAGCCGCTTCGTTTGCTCTGTCCTTGGTATTGAGGGGAATCAGTGCGTTTCTGTATGGTCGATCGGATCGTGGCTCTTGATGAAGGGTCATCGATCACGGCAATCAAGAATTTGACGAGCGGCGAGGAGTATTTGGCGGACCACTTCCCCGGTTTCCCCATTATGCCCGGCGTGATGATGGTCGAGTCGCTCGTCCAGACGAGTGCCTGGTTGATGCGGGCCACCGAGAATTTTGCGTACAGCACGGTTCTGTTGAAAGAGAACCGTGCGGTGAAGTTCAGCAACTTTGTGAGACCTGGACAAACCCTTCGTATGGAGTGCAAAGTCCACAAACGAGACGAACGTGAGTACGTGTTCAAATGCACGGGAACGGTTGACGGGGGTCAAGCCGTGACAGGTCGTCTCACTCTGGAGCAATTCAATCTCTCAGACCATAATCCCGAGATGGCCGAAACAGACCGCAATTGCGTTGAGTACCATCGCAGGCAATTCGACATTCTCTGGACACCGGGTGCCTAAGCCTGACAGACAATATCCAAGGACAGTGTGTCACCCCCCGGTGAGCAGCCGGTATCTTCCGACGTTCAAGAACCGCAGATTTGAAAAGAGAGTTGACCATGAAACTGGAGGGACGTGTTGCACTTGTCACCGGGGGCAGCCGAGGCATTGGCCGCGCGGTTGTCGAGAAATTAGCCTCCGAAGGTGCGAAGGTTGCTTTCGTCTACCACTCGAATGCAGATGCGGCGAACGCGGTTGTCGAAGAATTGACGAGCCAGGGAAAGGAAGTCGCTGCATTCCAGGCAGATGTTGCCAGTAAAGAACAGGCCGACAAGGTCGTCGAGGATGTGATTGCGAAATGGGGCAAGATCGACATTCTCGTCAACAACGCCGGGATTATTCGAGATGGTTTGCTCGCCGTCATGGATCCTGAGAACTGGCAGGCTGTAATCGACACCAATCTTGGCAGTGTTTACAACTTCTGTCACGCGGTCATGCGTCCCATGATGTCCGAGCGATACGGTCGGATCGTGAATATCTCCAGCGTGTCGGCCGAATATGGCAACCAGGGACAAGTCAACTATGCTGCGAGCAAAGGGGGCATGCAGGGACTAACCCGCTGCCTGGCGACGGAAATTGGACGAAGAAACATTACGGTCAATGCTGTGGCTCCGGGTTTCATCGCAACGGATATGACCGAAGCCATTCGCAATGCAGCT
>JAGQQG010000116.1 GCA_020426325.1 Planctomycetaceae bacterium
TGCCCGCTCCCATTGTCTCCGTGCCTTATTCTCCAACCAACCGTTAAACAAACACTCCCTCAAACCATCGCTCTATGCACCTTGTCGATTCCTTCATCCGCAATCCCGTTAAAGTCACCGTCGGTGTCTTGATTGTGGCGCTGTTTGGCGTGGTGGCGTTGGTGAACATGCCCAAGCAGTTGACCCCTCGCGTGGTGAGGCCGGTGCTGACCATCGATACGCAGTGGCCCGGGGCCAGCCCGCAGGAGATGGAGCGGGAGATCATTCAGGAGCAGGAAGAGCAACTCCAGGCTGTCGAAGGTGTCCTTAAAATGACATCGACCTGCAACGATTCCAGCGGTGGGATCGTGTTGGAGTTTGCAGTCGGTACAGACATGACCGAAGCCCTGATGCGGGTGAATACAAACCTCCAACAGGTTCGTGAATACCCGGAAGATGCGTCGGAGCCACGGTTGCGGTTGTCGGACACCTCGGATTCGCCGATCGCGCGTTACTTCCTCAGCCTGATCCCTCCGTCGGATGACAAGATTGTTGCCGTCCAGAAAGCTCATCCGGAGTTGAAACAACCGCTGGACATGGTCCGCAAAGCGAGCAATCCCGGACTGGCTCTGTTGAGATTGAGTCGAGTCGTCAACGAACACGGCGACGCCTTTCCCGAGCTGAGCGATCTGCTTCCAAAGGAAGTGGACATGCGCGGGATGGAGAGATTCATAGAGGACAATGTTTCCCCTCGCTTTGAACGCGTTCAGGGGGTGTCGGATGTCTATGTCTACGGCGGCACGGATGAGGAGCTTCAGATCATTGTAGATCCGGAGAAGCTGGCCGCGCGTCAGATCACCATCTCCCAAATTCGTGAGTCACTGCGAGGACAGAATAAGGACACCTCCGGAGGAGACTTTTGGGAAGGTAAGCGGCGCTGGGTGGTCCGGGTGTTGGGACAGTTCAGTAACCCCGAGGAAGTTGAAGATCAGCTCCTCGCAGTCCGCGACGGTGCTCCCGTTTACCTTCGGGATGTGGCCGAAGTGCGCATGGGTTTCAAGAAACCTGACGGTTTCTCGCGTCGCTATGGAACAGCGAGCCTCGGATTGGGAATTCAAAGACAGTCCGATGCAAACGTTCTCGAAATCATGGACGACCTGCGAGTCGTCACCGATGAAGTGAATGAGGACATCCTGAGGCCGATGGGGTTACAGCTGTTCCAGCAATATGACGAGACCGAATACATCGACTCGGCAATTGCGCTGGTGGAACAGAACATTTACATCGGCGGAGCACTCACGCTCATCGTACTGATGCTGTTTCTGAACCGCAGCAAACTGGTAATTGCTGCCACACCGTTCATCGCGGCTTCTGCCGTCGCGGCAGCTTATGTGTCTCCGTGGTTCTTTCTGGCGACTCTCTTCCTGATCGTGGCCATCGGCCTCGTCCGGGCGAGAGGAGCACTGGTTGTCGGTCTGGCGATCCCCACGAGTATAGTGGGCACTTTCCTCATGATGGGCCTGTTCGGCCGCTCCTTGAATGTGATCAGCCTCGCCGGCATGGCTTTCGCAGTCGGAATGCTGGTCGACAGCGCGGTCGTCGTCCTGGAGAACATCTACCGTCGTTATGAGGAAGGTGAAAGCCCTTTCGAGGCTGCTGCCCGCGGCACCGAAGAGGTCTGGGGAGCCGTCGTCGCCTCGACGCTCACCACCATTGCCGTGTTCGTGCCGGTGCTGTTCATCGAAGATGTCGCCGGTCAGCTGTTCCGGGACATCGCACTCGCCATCAGCTGTGCTGTCGGGCTGTCGATGGTTGTCTCGTTCACGTTGATTCCAACACTCTCGGCACGTCTATTTGTTGACGACGGGCCACAAAGGCAGCGGGTCAGCCGTCCCACGCATATCGATACTTCCCACGACAACTTTTTCGTTCGGGGAGTTGTTGGAATGAATACCTGGATTCAACAAAGCACTATACGTTCGATGGTGGTCACGCTGCTGATTGTCGGCGGTGCCGTGTGGTTCACATATGTGCTCTGGCCTGCCGTCGATTATCTGCCGAACGGCAACCGGAACATGGTCATCGCCAACATGTCGTTCCCACCCGGGTACAACATCAACCACATGATGGAGATCGCGGATCTCATCGATGAGGAGCTGAGGCCCTACTGGGATACCGATCCCGACACTCCGGAAGCAGCAGCTCTTGATGCACCTGTCATGCAGGACTATTTCTTTTTCATGCGTCGCGGTGGGATTTTCCTGGGAGTCCGGGCAGCTGATCCGTCGCGGGTGCAGGACTACATACCGGTGCTTCAGCGGATGAAAGACATTATCCCTGGTACACAGCTGCGTGCGTCGTCGGCCAGCCTGTTCGAGCGAGGCCTGTCTGGCGGGCGTTCGATTGATATCGAGATCACCGGACCACAATTGCCGCGTCTGATCGAACTGGGACGACAGATCCTGGGGAACGTCCGTACGAATCTTCCTGATGCACAGGCGTTTCCTCAGCCCAGCCTGGACTTGTCGAGTCCCGAGCTTCAGCTCACGCCTCGCCTGATGCAGACTGCGGAGATGGGAGTCTCTGCCACCGAGTTGGGTTACACAGTCGATGCTCTCCTCGACGGTGCTTACGCGGGTGACTACTTTTCCGGCGGCGACAAGATTGACATGACGATCAAGGGAACCGACACCTCGGTCAGTCATACACAGGACCTTGAGACGCTGCCTGTCGCCACTCCCGGTGGCCAGTTAGTGCCTTTGATGACACTCGCCGATCTCAAGTTTGGCAGCGGCCCGCAGACCATCGTCAGACGCGAACGTCAGCGGGCCATCACCATCGGTGTAACGCCTCCTCCGGAGATGCCGCTCGAAGAGGCGATGACGCTGATCAATGACAAGATCCTTCGCCCGATGCGCGAGAATGGCGCGTTTGCCGGCGGCTATCGGACATATCTGGCCGGCACTGCTGATCAACTCCGGCAGTCCTGGCAGTCACTTCAATGGAACCTGTTGCTGGCATTGGCCATCACGTATTTGCTGATGGCTGCACTTTTCGAGTCCTGGCTGTATCCGTTCGTGATCATCTTCACCGTGCCTCTTGGTGCGGTCGGAGGTTTGATCGGACTGGCCACGCTCAACCTGTTTATGTTCCAGGCATTGGATGTACTGACCATGCTGGGCTTCGTAATTCTCATCGGCACAGTGGTGAACAACGCAATTCTGATCGTCCACCAGTCACTCAATCACATGCGCGAGGACCACATGCCTCCGCTGGAAGCGATTCCCGAATCGGTCCGCACGCGTATCCGTCCGATCTTCATCACGACTGGCACGACGGTCCTTGGTCTGCTCCCGCTCGTGCTGTTTCCCGGAGCCGGCAGCGAACTTTACCGGGGACTGGGGAGTGTTGTCCTCGGCGGACTGATCGTCTCGACAATCTTCACACTGGTCCTGGTTCCGACCGTCTTCGCTTTGACGATGAACGCCCGCAGCGGCCTCGCCCGACTCATCTGGGGCCGTGCAACTGACGTCTCTTTGAAGTCAGCTTCTCCGACGACTGGCGATGAAGAGCTTGATCTTTCGACTGTTTCAAATGGACGGACGAGTTCATCCAACGGCCATCATGTGGACGATGCGAAAAAATCACCTCAGCCAACACAGGCCTGAGACCTTCTCCCCCAAGGTAAGAGCGAGTGCTGTCTCCGTACCGCGGGCTATTCAGTCTCTTGCAATCGACTGGAAATCGTTGCCTTGCCATGCCAAACTGGAAGCTTGGACATTTCTGTCCGCTGATGTCCCAAATTCTTCAAGGAGGTTCTGATGATTCGCCTGCTGTTGATGTCTTCTCTACTCATGTGTGCCTCTGCCTGCGCCAACTCGGCTCCGACTGAAGCTCAGAAAACTCAAGCGACCGAGAAGACCCCCGTTGAACCGGCTGCCGCTGCACCAATGACGGGAGGAACTGCAGATGCGAAGGTGACAGACAGAGTCTTTTTCAATGTCACCATTGACGGCGAGCCTGCGGGGCGGATCGTCTTCGGGCTGTTTGGTGAAGACGTTCCCAAGACTGTGGAAAATTTCCGCGCACTCTGCACCGGCGAGAAAGGAAAGGGGCAGTCCGGGAAAGAATTGAGCTACAAGGGAAGCACTTTCCACCGAGTGATCCCCGAATTCATGCTCCAGGGGGGCGACTTCACCAACGGAAACGGCACAGGCGGCGAAAGCATCTTCGGTGAGAAGTTTGCAGACGAAAACTTCACCTACTCCCACGACACCCCGGGCCTCCTGAGCATGGCCAACGCCGGCCCAAACACCAACGGCTCACAATTCTTCATCACGACGGTTTTGACCCCCTGGCTCAACGGCAAGCATGTCGTGTTCGGGAAAGTGATCGAGGGCATGGATGTTGTGAAGAAGGTCGAATCCCAGGGGTCTCCCAGCGGAGAAACCCAATCGAAGATCGTCATCGCAGACTGCGGTGAGTTGAAGGAATAGTTACTTCGCATTTGGTCGAGCGAAAATAGCGGAGCAGGCTGATCGCCAGCCTGCTCCAATCAAAGCAAAGTCAGTGGGTTCACGCGTGTCTCCAGTGGGAACGAAACCGGCTGGCCGACACGCACGGACTCGAAGACAGCAGCAATCATCTCGACGATTCGACGTCCTTCGTACATACTACACTTCGGTTCTCGTTGATCCTCGATTGCACTCAGGAGGTCGTCGATCGCATACAGGTGCCGATGTCCCGTCTCCTTGCCAGAGAGTGGTTCGGGCTGACCGATGCCAGCAGTTGTGACCTTCTCCCAGGACTTGCCGCTACGACCGGGAGACCAGCTCGAATCCTGAAGAATGTGAACTTCGGGCAGCGAGCCTTCAACAATTTCCATGATTCCTTTTGAGCCAAAGATCTGCAGGCCGTACCTTCGCGGGTCTCCCCCCTGATTTCGGTACGATTGCCACGTCATCGTGATGCCCTGCTTCAAGCCATACGTCGCCCGGACCGCGTCCCCTGCAAGCGGACCGATCCCTTCGGCACCTTCAGCGACGTGTTCCCTGCGAATCGGCTCGCCCCCCTGAAGCACACTGGCAAAGCACCACTCCGGGTCGTAGCCAAGGGCCAGCGACAGGTCGAGCATGTGGGAACCGAGCACCCACAGATCTTCCCCCCCGCCGCGCCGATCCTCTTTGCCCCGCGCCCGCAACTCCAGGACGTTGCCGATCGCACCCTCTCGCAGCAGTCCCTTCACAGTGCTGATGATCGGGCTGTAACGGGTCGGGTGTGCGATCGCCACTTTGGTGTGCGTTCGCTCGCAAGTTGTGATGATTTCATCCGCTTCCTCCAGCGTGCGGCAGAATGGCTTCTCCATGAAGACATGCACGCCCCGTTCACCGGCCGCAACCGTCGCATCCCGGTGCTGATCGATCCAGCGTGGCCCGATGGCCAGGATGTCCGGCTTCACCTCGTTCAGCATCTCGACATAGTCGGCAAACGCACAGTTAACACCGAGTCGCTTGGCAGCGGCAGCCCGGCCATCCGGATTTTCATCCGCTACGGCCACAACCTCGGTCTGCGGATGATCAAGCCAGCAGACATCGACCCCATGTCCGTAGTCTCCCTTGCCGGTTCGACCAAACACAGCCACACGATATGTCTTCGGCATGGGAAATCCCCTTGAGAGGCGAGTTGAATCATGAGTTCACTCCTGCATTGTGCAGGGCCGAATCCGATTCGCCAACCCAACGAGATCATCTCCCGCCGACGTGCGAATGGTGCGTCGACTTCAAAAGGGCACTCCGACAGCTTCGCAAAGGAACCGGCTGAAGGGGATCGCCGCCTTGAATGCCGCCAGCGATTCCTTCACAAAGTCCGGTGTCATAATGGCATCTTCGTCGATTGACATCACGCCGATGAAGTCCTTGCGTTTGAGGTCTTCGATGTAAGGATGATCGGGTTCAAACCCGCGCGGAGCACGCGTTACGGCATCTCCGGTCAGCGAGTATTTGGAACAGAACGCCTTGTGATCACGGGCCTTCTTCCAGTCCGAGGGACGGGCATCGATGGTTTCACGAATCGACCTCAAGGCATCAGCGGCCGGATGCCAGATGCCTGCACCAATGAAGCATTCTTTCGGTTGAATGTGCACGTAGAATCCCGGAGCATGCACGTCACAGCCCGCTTCGTGACGAAAGTGAATGCCCATATTTGTTTTATAGGGGCTCTTGTCCTTGCTGAATCGCACATCACGAAAGATCCGCATCAGCGACCCGCCCACCTTCTTCGGCTCCGCCCGATACAGCGGGGACACCTTCGCGAGTGGTTGCTGCATCGCAGTGATATATGCGAGAGCGGGAGACAGAAACGCCTCCTCGTATCGCTGACGGTTTGCGTCGAACCAGTCGCGATCGTTGTTCTGTGCCAGATCACGAAGGAACGTCAGCGTTTCCTTGGGGAAACCGGAAAATGTTGATGATGCGGAGGAGTTTTTGCTCATGGCGTTTGCTATCAGAAGGAATAAGGACCGAAGGCAATGGTTTCCGATAGCGGTTTACGGCCCGTGGGCTTCTGGTCCATGTCCTGGTATCCCTCCGGCAGTGAACTCGGATCGCCCGGCTTGCCGACGGCAATCATCACTTCGACCTCGACGTCTTCAGGGACGCTCAAAGCAACTCGCGTTTTTCCTCGATCGAAGCCAGCCATCGGGTGACAGACGAGGTTCATTGCAGCCCCCTGAAGTAACAGATTCTGGACGGCCATTCCACAATCGAGTGAATGCACCGGATTTGGCTTGCCGTTGCGTGCGAATGACTTGCAGGAGAGACCCACAATGAGCACCCCCGCATGCTTGCACCAGGCCTGATTCGCATCCATCAACAGTCCGAAAAACGTGGCCCAGTGTTCGCTGTCGCGAGTGGCATAAAGAAATCGCCATTCCTGCTCGTTATATGTCGAAGGAGCCCAACGGGCCGCCTCGAACAACGTCATCAGATCACTCTCGGAAACGGCCTCGCCCGACATGGCTCTTGGAGACCAACGTTTGAGAAAGATCTCTTCGATCGGATGATCAGCCGTGCGATGATCAAGCGGATTGGGCAGCGATGACATAACTTCTCCCCCGAATGCTGGAAACCCGGCAGCGAGCGTGCCTTGCAAACACCGTACTCCGGCACTCCGAGATCCGCAATCGACCGAACCGGCGGAGAGGCAAACGCTCAATCACGGTGCGGAAATTCCTTTCCAACCAGTGGTTGCTCTCCGCCATGAACTGGTTTTCTGTGGCTGGTGAATCGTCGGGCCGATTGGCGTATAATCAGGCGAGTGCATTCATTCGCAATCAAACAAGGCGAGACTCATGGCGAAGTTGATTTTGTTGCAGGGTGGCGCCGCAACGCCATATGACCTCTCAGGCGTCGAGACCACGATCGGTCGGCTGCCTGAGTGCACGATTCAGGTGCAGTCCAATATGGTGTCGCGACAGCATGCACGGATCGCTCAGCAGAACGGGAAATACCTGCTGGAAGACTTGGGAAGTGGCAATGGATCCTTCATCAATGGTCAGCAGATCAATGAGCCGACACCGCTCAGGCATGATGACCGGGTGAAGATTGGTCCCATACTTTTCCGGTTCGAAGGAGACGAAGCCACGGTTGACGTCGAGACGTCTGCCTCGACGCTGGTGGACGGAGTCGAGCCAATCGGTCGAGTCGACATCACCGGTGATGACGGCAATGCGACCATCATGGGGGCTCTGGACTCTGTCGGAGGATTCGGTCTGCTCGATGTGAATCCCGAGGCCAAGCTCAAGGCGATATTGGAAATCAGTCGCAGCCTAGCGGGAACGGTCAATGTCGAGATCATGCTGCCCAAGATTCTGGACACGTTCTTTGACATCTTTCCTCATGCAGATCGCGGTTGCATCCTCATTCAGGATGAGGAGTCGAAAGCGATGGTTCCGCGGGCGATGAAACACCGTCGTCGAGATGAAGATGAGTCCGTCAAGCTCAGCCGTACCATTCTCAAGCAGGTCTTCGAGCAAAAGCAGGCGATTCTCTCGGCTGATGCAACAAGTGACGAGCGTTTCGATGCCAGCGAATCGATCTCGAATCTGACGATCCGTTCGATGATGTGTGCGCCGCTACTCAGCCTGACGAACGAGCCGTTGGGGGTGATCAACATCGATACCCAGAACCCGCTGGCCCAGTTCACCAAGGAAGACCTGGAGATTATGGTGGCTGTCGCAGGTCAGGCGGCACTTTCGATCGAAAGCGCGCGACTCATGTCGACGTTTATCGAAAAGCAGAAACAGGACAATGAGATGCGAATTGCCAGCAACGTCCAACTGGCCCTGCTGCCCGATAAAATGCCCGACATTTCAGGATACGAATTCTTCGCCAGCTACGAAGCAGCTCAGGCCGTCGGCGGAGACTATTACGACGTCTTTCCGATCGCTGGCGGGAAGATCTGCATCGCGTTTGGAGATGTCGCCGGAAAAGGGGTCCCTGCTTCGCTGGTCATGTCACGATTATCGAGTGTTGTCCGCAGCACGTTCCAACATGTCACCGACGTTGCAAAGGCGGTGTCGCAGATCAACGATCATATGTGTGACAAGGCGGTGGAGGGCCGGTTCGTCACCTTTGTAGCTGCTCTGCTCGATCCCAAAAAACACAACATCTCCGTCGTTAATGCGGGGCACATGTCCCCCATGGTTCGGACAGCAAAAGGGAGCATCGAAGAGTTTCCTGACGACTCGGTCGGCATTCCGCTTGGCGTCATGGAGGGATTTCCGTACACGTCGGTTGATCGCAAACTCAATCCGGGTGACACCGTCGTGCTTTACACGGACGGCGTCAGCGAAGCGATGAACCATCAGAGTGAGCTGTACGGCCTGGACCGTCTGCGAGACTTTGTCGCACAGGCTCCTCCCAGGGCAGGAGAGTTGGGCCCCGTTGTGCGGGAGGACGTCAAAAAGCATGCTGACGGTCGCCCGCAGAACGATGACATCACGATGATGGTCTTCGGTCGCAATCCTTGATGGAGCTGATTTGTTGACTAGATGATCAGCTGATCAACCTATGAACGGATCGACTCCGTCAGCCTTCGTAGGTCGTTGTGGGCGAAGCGACCTTGCGATAACCGAGATCTCGCAGGACTTCCAGTACCTCGCTCCAGGTCGGGAATTGCCGACCGCTGCGGCGTTTGTAGTCGTCCATCGCCTTCATGAATTCAACTTCGTCAGGCTGATAATCTCGCTCACAGGTGGTGGGGTCGATTTGTCGTCGTCGTTCGGTCTGTCGACGTCCGGCCTCCCGGCGATCATCGCTTTCATAGATCGCTGGCTTACCGGTGCGGCGATCGGCTGGTTTGCGGCGAAGGGCTGTACGACGGTCAACCGTCAACTCAGAGACTGCGTCAATCTGCTCAGACATGCGTCAATTTACCTTTTTCGGGGATCAAAGGTCGTCCGGTACGTTGAGACGAACAGTTCTTGCCCGCTGTCGGATTCCTCCAGTGATGACAGTGGTTCGACGGTCTGGCAAACCGTCTGCGTAAGTCTACGTTGAGAAACTTGAACAGGTCGGCGTGATCGTTCAAATCAATCAGTGAAAACAGGCAGACATTCCGGATCCGCGAAGAGCGACAGTTAATCCGACGATACCGGTCCTGCCGATTGCCAACTCGATGGCGTCAGGATTCTGGACTCGCAGAGGCAGATAGAGAGATCAAGCTGTCGAACACCAACTCGAACAACAGTTAAATGGACCGCATGGGCGACTTGGAGACTGCGTCCAGGAATGCATCGACGGCCGACCCCAGCTCGTTGCCAACGGGAGCGAGTTGTTCTCCCAATCGGCTACGCCATTGTGCGGGTCGACTTGGCTCCTCATCTTCCGGATCTGACAGATCCGCCGGAATAAACATCACCATCGTATCGGTGACGAATTCGGTCGCACTCTGGGGAACCCTCGCATAGCCATGGACAACCCCAGGAACTGGACGCTTGGGGCTAAGCGGCAATTGCTCGGTCACAGCAACCGAGGTGGCATTCGTCGGCAATTTGCGACTGGCGATCTCTGCAGGCGGACTGCGTCTCAACTGAAGAAATGGCACAACCAGGGTCACGCAGACGACCGTGGCCAGGACTGCCATCAATGAACTGCCGGACTTTTGGATTTCTGAATCTCTCACCCGTGACGCAAGATCAGAGGTGAGCGTGGACTTCGCGGTCAAGACCGGTGCGGATTGTTGAACGGGCTGTCGATCATCGTCCTCCTTGAAGCCTGCAGCCGGTGTCGAATCCAGATCGACAATCTCTTGTCGTAAACGCTTTACGACCTGATTTTCGAGAGACACTTGCGGTAACGATGCCTGCCAGACCGGAACAACAGCAGCCAGCAATTCGAAGTCGGCCCATACCTTTCGGCAGACAGGATCTCCGCACTGCTCGCCGTGTTCTGACAATGCAGATTGGAGGTCTTCCCGCAGAGTATGCTCCTCAACGAGAGCGATCAGTTCTTTACGGAATTCAAGGCAATTCATCTTCTACTGCTCAAACATCCTGATCTGTCTGTCAAATGCCCGATTGCATCTTATTATGAGTCAGTCGTTATATCTGGGGAAACAATGGCTTCTCCTCCGACTCCTCTCCGTCTCAAATGGTCGGCCATCTCATTGCGTGCTCGATGCAACCAGGTCTTGATGGTGCCGACGGGACAATTCATCACTTGACTGATCTCAGCACAGCCCAGTCCCTGCTGATAGAAGAGAATGAAGCATTCCCGGTACTCATCCCTGAGCAGATCGAGGGCCAACGTGACCTCTTCTGCAATGTCCTCTGGCCCTGTTTTTTGTTCCTCAACCGGCTCAATCGGGAAATCAGTCGCAATCGGCCTCCGTCCGCGTCGCTCAATAGCCGTGCGACAACGGTTTGCAGTGATCGTCATCAGCCAGGGCATCAGTGGTCGAGTTGAATCCCAAGTGTGTAGATTTCGAACCGCTCTCACCAGAGCCTCCTGCGCGACATCCTCCGCATCCTGACGATGCCGTAACATTCGCAGACAGAGTCCAAAAACGGGTCGCTCGTACCGACGGACAAACTCACGCCACGCAGATTCGTCGCCACTGAGACAACGTGCTACCAACGCAGACGGAAGGCCCGCAGGAACCTCGTCAGCGTGTAAGTCGATCCCACGCGAAGTGGCGACTGCATTACGTTGGTGTTGACTTCCAATCGGTCGAAACTTCCCGGATATTCTGAAGTTCGCCTTACAAAAGGGAATACCCTGTGGAAAAAACCAGGGTTTCGCCAATCGGGCGAATTCGACTTAACGTCGAGAAAAGAAAGCCACGAGCTAATAGCAGCCCGGCATTTCAGATGCCCCGATATTCGACCCTGAGGCCCTCTGGACACTACTTTTGGACCAGTTCCTTGGCGAGAGATCGGGCAGCCTTGTAGGCATGTCGGACGGCAAACATTCGTGTCTCGATCTGATCTTCGCTGTAGTAACGTCCCGTTTCGCTATGAGGCAAACCTGCCAAAGCAAGGGTCAACGGCAACAAGTCGAGGAACTCGCGATATCGGCGCTGCTGTTCGTTTGGATCTGACATCGAAACTCTCCCTTGATGAAAGTCGCTCTCAGGAGCCAGCGCTGCGGAAAACGCGATCCGCGTGAACCAATCTGGCTCGCCCCCACAGCCTGCAAGATACAGCGCCACTCGGGCGACTGGCAAACATCCGCGACACTTCGTTCGAGAACAAGACTGCCGTTTCAAGTCGACGAGAACGACGAACTTGAAACTCAGCTTCTCACCCAGAATCAGATCCAAACTGAGCCGACGCCCTTGAGTGATCTACGTCGAACGAATCGTGAACTTGCTCAGGTCTGTGGACGTCTCTGCGTGTACTGCTTGATGATATCGGCTGCCGTGTCCCGAACGTTGCCTAGATTTCCCTGTCCTCCGCCAGCACTGGGAGCAGGTGGCTCCGGTGGCTTGGCACCAGTCTCTGTAGGATTTGGCAGGCTGACAGCAGGTGCAGACACGGACTTCGATGTAGAGGGAGCATCCTGAGTCGGGGCAGCCGGTGCCTGCGCAGGAACTGGCGTGGGCATGGGCGGCTGCATTGGGTATCCCCCCATCTGCGGGTAAGGCGTCGGCTGCGGTGGATAACCCATCATAGGCATTCCATACGGCTGCCCGTATGGAAACTGCGGTTGTGGGGGATAAGGCATGCCGTATCCCATTGGTTGCTGGGGGTAACCCGGGAACTGGAGAGGTGGAGGAAGCGGTGTATGACCCGCAATGGTATCGCCCTGCATCGAGACCGTTTCCTGGAGGTCCCTTGCCTCAGTCTCAGAAGATGAGGGCATTGCGAAGATCGTTTGGGCCGATTCATCGACGTCTTCATTGTTGAAAACGGGGATCTCAATCGTCGCAGAACCAGACGGAGTGTCACCTGCAGCGACGGAATCGGTCTGATCCTCTGCGGCTGACCGTGATGTGGCAGCCACAGGTTGCGAAACCGCATCGCCAATCGCAACCTCGAAGTCCAGCTTTCCGACAACGACCTTGTCGCCTGTCTTGAGCATTACCTCGCCCTGCAGACGCTCACCGTTCACAAAGGTTCCGTTCGTGCTGCCGAGGTCACGCACCCGGAGAGAGTAATCATCAAGTTTGAAGACACAGTGATGCCGACTCACGAGATCACTGTTGGGACGCAAATGGCAGTCTTCTTCTCTTCCGATGAGAAAACGGCTCGAAACCAGTGAAATGACGTGGCCAGCTTGCTTGCCGGACGCCACTCGCAACTCAGCTTGCAACATTCCTGTCTCCTTGAATCCAGATCGGGGTCACTGCGAGTGTGTAGATGCTTTCGTGCAATACCGCATGACAAAACTCCAGGAACGATGAATATAAGAAATGGGTGACGACACCAATCGGCCCGTCAATACGAGCGGAAAGCTGAGCAACAGTTTTGAGAATCAAATGGAAATGAGATGAATGCGCTCGGCATTTCAGCAATATAACCGTATCACGGCTAAGCTGGGATGTCAACAAACACTAGTGAATTCCGATGGGTCGTGGAGTGTAGCAAATCCGTACAGTGCCACAATTACCGTCACGAACCTCAGCTGGTTTGGCACATCGCAGGTCAAATCGAGACTGGAGATGTTGATGTCCGTCTGACGTTATTACGGGGCAAATGCCTGAGCAGTAACGGAAGTAAAAAAATCGCTTTCGTCGTTACTCACTTTCATTTGGCGCGTCCGCTTTTAGACGACGGAGAACAGGATAGAACTGCACGAACACATTGTCTTCACTCGCGTGTTCGGCATGGCAGTTGTAGCACTTCTCGCGGGCGAAGGGTTTTGCTGTCCTCTTCTGTGTTTCTCCCCCTGAGAAGTCGAAGTAAGCCCAGCCCTCTTCAAATCGTTCGGAGTCCTTGACCGCGACCTCCAGCGAAACGAATTCCCCCTCAAACGAGCCTTGCAGTTTCGCTGGACCTTCTGCTTTGCTCGCCTGCTTGTAGACAGACATGGCCAGCATCGACTTCTCGGGAAACTCTCCCTTTCGGACGTAATGCTCGTAGGCTCGACGGTCCAGGTACACGTTATGAAAGAATTCGTCGCCGTATTCCGCTTTGTGTGGCGAGTAGCTCAACCCCAGCGAAGCTCCCACGAACACCCATTCCTCAAACCCTTCCGGCCGCAGCAGCGATCCATCCTCGGCATATGCAGGCGCCACAGCAGGAGCAGCCGAAGGGGGGCTGCTCGTTTCAGGTAACTCCCCGATCGCAATCCCAGAAAGCAGCACGAGAGGCAATAGAGGCATCAATGAGCACCTTAATGGGACACAGTGGGTTGAATCGGTCAACAGTCGAGTCGTCAGTCAGATCACCATTCCGCCATCCACCTGAAGTGTCGCACCCGTGGTGAAACTGCTGGCATCGGAAGCGAAGTACAGGGCAGCTCCGACGATCTCGTCGGTTTCACCCACACGGCCAAGGGCCTTCATACTCGTCGACATCTTCTCGGCCTTGGGATCAGCCCACAAGGCTTCGCTGAGTTTGGTCTTGATGACGCCTGGGCAGATGCAGTTCACGCGGATGTTCTGACGACCCAACTCACGAGCCATCACTTTGGTCAACATGATCACGGCTGCCTTCGACACCGAGTAGATCCCCTGCAGCGGCGAGGCGGTCAGTCCGGCAACCGAGGCGATATTGAGAATCGATCCCGGTTGTCCAGCCGCAATCAACCGTTGGGCGACCAGTCGCGAGAGCATGTACGGCCCCTTGAGGTTGACATCCATCGTCTTGTCCCATGCCCAGTCTTCCGAACTGACAATCGGACCATAGTATGGGTTTGTCCCTGCATTGTTGACCAGTACGTTCACCGTGCCGAATTTCTCTTCTGCGGTCTTGACCAGTCGCTCGATGTCCTCAGTCTGTCCGATGTGAGCCGCGACGCCCAGCAACTTCGCATCGTCGCCATTCAACTGTGCGAGTGCCTCGTCAACGTTCTCCTGCTTACGACTGCAGATGACGACGTTCGCACCCGCATCCAGGTATCCCTGTGCGATCGCCAGGCCGATGCCCCGCGTGCCACCCGTGATCAGGGCCGTCTTGCCATCCAAGCTGAATCGATCGCTCATGTGGTGTCCTTCAAAGTCGAGAATCGTGAGACAAATTGCTCGCAGGAGCGGCGACTGGTATAGTGGCCAACACACCGAGAATTTACAAACAATGCGACTTTTTTGACGTGAAGGGCAAACTCACGATGGGTGATCTGGAACTCGTTGCGTACTCGACTGTAGGCGATGTGGCCGTCCTGACCATTAACAATCCGCCGGTCAATGCGCTCTCTCCCGGAGTTCCCGAGGGCATTCGTGATGGCGTGGCGAAGGCGGCAGCTGACGATGCGATTCAGGCTGTGGTGGTGATCGGCGGCGGACGCACGTTTATCGCAGGGGCCGACATCAAAGAGTTCGGCAAGATTACTTCCGGTCAGAAGCCTCCGGAAATCGGTTTTAATGAGATCCTGAATGACATCGAAAAGTGCGAGAAGCCGGTCGTCGCTGCGATCCACGGCACGGCTCTGGGCGGCGGACTGGAGACAGCGATGGCTTGCCACTACCGCGTCGCTGTTCCCGACGCGATGGTCGGTCAGCCGGAGGTCAAACTCGGCATCATCCCCGGAGCGGGCGGCACTCAACGTCTGCCTCGACTGTGCGGCGTCGCGAAAGCCGCGGAGATTTGTGCTTCCGGCCGCATGGTCAAGGCGAAGGAAGCCCTCGATAGTGGCATCGTCGACAAGCTCATCGAGGGCGATCTGCTCGAAGGGGCCATCGCATTCGCCCGGGAACAGGCAGCGACCGGCGAGTCGCCTCGCCGCACGCGAGACATTCAGGACCGCTTCGGCAACGAAGCCGAGTACAAGATGATGTTGCAAGGCATCCGTCAGGAGTGTGCCAGGCGGGCCCGAGGCATGCAAGCGCCACAACGCAACGTCGACGCGGTCGAACTCGCCCCGCAGTTCCCCTTCGTGGAAGGTCTGGAGAAGGAAGCAGAGATCTTCAAGGAGTGTCTGTTTTCCGACGAGTCAAAGGCCATGATCCATGTGTTCTTCGGCGAGCGGGCCGTCTCGAAGGTACCCGGCATCGGCAAGGAGACGCCCCGGCTGGACATTCAGCAGGCAGCCGTCATCGGAGCCGGCACTATGGGCGGCGGCATCGCCATGAACTACGCCAACGCGGGCATCCCCGTGCTGCTCAAAGAGGCCGAGCAGGAACGGCTCGACAAAGGACTCGCCATCATCCGCAAGAATTACGAGTCGACCGTCGCGAAGGGAAAGCTCACGGAAGAGAAAATGGAACAGCGGATGTCGCTCATCAGACCGACGACAACCTACGAAGGCTTCGAGAACGCGGACATCATCGTCGAGGCGGTCTTCGAGAACATGGCTCTCAAAAAGCAGGTCTTCGGCGAGATCGACGAGATCGCCAAGGACGACTGCATCCTCGCATCGAACACCTCGACGCTCGACATCGATGAGATTGCAGCAGCGACGAACAGGCCCGCGAGCGTCATCGGGCATCACTTCTTCAGCCCGGCGAACATCATGCCGTTGATCGAGATCGTGCGCGGTAAGGAGACCAGCGACACCGTCATCGCCACGTCGATGGACCTCGCCAAAGGGCTCCGCAAGACGGGTGTGCTCGTCGGCAATTGCTTCGGCTTCGTTGGCAATCGCATGTTCGAGCAATACCAGCGGCAGGCCCAGTTCCTCATCGAAGAGGGAGCGACCATCGAGCAAGTTGACAAAGTGATGTACGACTGGGGCATGGCGATGGGACCGCTCGCAGTCGCTGACCTCGCGGGCATCGATGTGGGCATCCGCGTGCATCAGGAAAACCTCGATCAGATTCCCGACGGCTACCGCACGGCTCTCGTCGGACAAAAGCTGTTCGACATGGGACGCTACGGGCAGAAAACAGGAGCAGGCTGGTACAGGTACGAAGGTCGCACTCCCGTCTCCGATCCGGAGATCAACCAGCTCGTGTTCGACACTGCAAAAGAAGCCGGCATCGAGCAACGGGAGATCGACGATCAGGAGATCCTCGAACGATGTCTGTACTCACTCGTCAACGAGGGTGCCAAGCTTCTTGAGGAGGGCATCGCCCTGCGTGCGGTCGACATCGACATCATTTACATCATGGGTTATGGCTTCCCCGCCTTCCGTGGCGGTCCGATGAAGGCAGCCGACCTCATTGGCATCCCGGAAGTCTTCGATCGCATCTGCCACTACAACGAACTCTACGGCCAGTGGTGGGAACCGGCGCCCTTGCTGAAACAATTGATTGCGAACAACGCCACTTTCGCGGAGTATGACGAACAGCTGGCGAAAGTTGGATAAGCAATACCCGCTCCCATCGATGCGACCTTTGAGCAACGAGCAGGGAAACGAGTGGAGTTGAAGGAATCACTGCCACACACCGAGGTCTTACAGATGTCTGATTCTCAAGGCGTAGCCGTTTCGACGAAAGCTCCCGATGATGATGTGAAACGTCGCGTACTTGAATTGGCCGATACGCCTGAGGCACGCGAGTTGAAATTCAAGCTGGCGGCAGCGTATCGCATGCTGGCCGACCGGGGGCTTGATGAAGGTGTCGCCGGTCACATCAGCCTGCGGGTACCGGGAGCGCCGGATCACTTCTGGGTCAACCCGTTTGGCGTGCTGTTCGAGGAGATCACCGCTGACCAACTGGTGATCGTCAACGAGAAGGGACAAATCGTTGACGGCTGGCCGCTGATTAACCGCGCAGGCTTCATGATCCACTCGGCCATCCATCAGGCGCGTCCGGATGTCAACTGTGCAGTCCACTCGCACTCCCCCGCCGGTTCAGCGTTCTCCTCCCTCGGAGTCGAACTCAAGATGCTCGATCAGGTGACCTGCTCGTTCTTCGAGGACCACTCGGTGTACAACGAGTACGAAGGGGTCGTCGTGAATGAGCAGATGGCAGGGGGCATCGTCAAAGCGGTCGGCAACAACCGGGCCTGCATCCTCGTGAACCACGGCCTGATCACATGCGCCTCAACCATCGAGCAGGCGATGACAGACTTCATCGACCTTGAACGCAGCTGTGAGATCAACCTGCGAGCTCTGGCGACCGGCCAGCCGCTGGTCGAGGTCCCGCCGCTGGCTGCCCGGCAAGTGAAGTCAATCTATGTGACCGATCGCCGCTGGCCCTTTATGTGGCAGGCATACATCCGCCAGCTCAGCCGCCGCACCCAAACGGAATTCGCCCCCATCAGCTGGGGCGGAGTCGCCGGGGTTCCGACGACGGAGATGGTGCGCATGAATCTGTTGCAGATGATGAAATGACGTAATCCGAATGGCTTCGCCAGGGCTCGCTGCCATGTGTGGAGAGAGCGGACACGAATGTGCGATAGTCGTTTCGCTCGCATTGGCTTGTGTTGAGGCCCAAGTCTCGAATATCCTATTTTTCCTGAAGGTCATATCCAACCGAAAAAGCCAATTCGTTTTATTCATGTTTGCTGAGTGAGCGGCAAACCCGAGAGCAGGATGCTCCGCACAGTGCTCGTGCCAGGGTCAAATGCTTTTATGCTTGAGCGATCGTCTCATATCTGGGTTCAGGTCTCTTCTCTGATCCTCCCCATGATCAGTCGTTTGCTGCGGACCACTCGACCGCTGATGACGAGCAAGCGTCCTCAAACAGTCGATTCTTTTCTCGAAGATCACGGCAACATTCAATTCTCATCCACGTTTGTTTTTCATCACTCTGTTGAGCGATGGAAACGAACGGCGAACCCACTTCACGATTTATCAATCTGAGTACGAGGACATCCCCATGCTTCGAACGCTCTGGGCTAAACGAGTTTGTCAACGACGTCGCATTGCAAAGAGGTCTCAAACGGCCTTGGCGGTGCAGGTTCTTGAAGACCGAACCTTACTAAGCACCGTGGGATTATCCAATGAGATTCCAGAGATCTCGGCTGGCGCGGCAGCACTTGAAGCCAGGGTTTCCATCGAATCGCAAACCAACGGTTTCTTGAGCAGCGAAACGGTGGAACCGAACGCTCCTCCGGTCACGAACTCGATTGAAGGAATCAACTTCGATGAAAACGCAACCAATGGCGGATTCTACAATATCCCGCCTGACCCCATTGGCGCAGCTGGTCCAAACCATGTCGTGTCAGTCGTCAACACTTCGATCGAATGGCACCTGAAGGATGGAACTCAACAGCACAGCCAGAGCCTTGCCAACTTCTTCTCTTCGTTGTCGCCGGCTAATGGAACTTTTGACCCTAAAGTCATTTACGATCAGGCATCTAATCGGTTTGTTGTGGTAACATTGGAAGTTGTCGGCCGCAGTACGGGCAATGCTGCTGACGACGCTTCGCGAATACTGTTGGCTGTGTCTGATGACAGTAATCCTAATGGAACTTGGCATTTTCAGGCGATCAACTCACTGACGTCGATTAGTGGCGTGAATTACTGGGCCGACTATCCAGGTTTCGCGACGGACGGACAGGCCATCTATGTCACGAATAACCTGTTTCAGTTTGAAGGAGCAGGTTCATTTGGTGGTTCTCGACTCTGGATCATCGGCAAAGGCGAAGGATCCGGGGGACTCTACGACGGTGGGGCATCATCCGTCACGATCCATAATCCCTACGCCGGTGGAGGTATCGCCACAACGACGCAACCGGCGCAGATCTTTGGGGCGGCCCCCGGATCAACTGGCACGTTTCTCGTGTCGTACAGCGGACTCTCTGATGGCACCAACGAGTTCTTTCAGGTTGTTCGTGTTGACAATCCCCTCACAAGTCCGACTTTCTCCCAACAATTTGTGTCCGCAGGGAACATTGATAACACTGCAGCAGCAACACCAGATGCCCCTCAATTGGGAACTGCAACCCTGATCGACACCGGAGATCGGCGGGCAATCAATGCTGTTTGGCGAAACAATTCGCTGTATCTGGCGACGGCAGTCATCCCGACATCAGGTGCTGATGCTGGTCAGCAGACAGCACACTGGGCACGGATGAACACCACAACTCTTGCAAGCATTACAGTTGCCGAGCAAGGCAACATCGGCGGCGAAGACATCGCAACGGGGACATATACTTATTATCCGTCAATTGCAGTGAACTCTATGGGTGACGTCGCTGTTGGCTTTGCCGCATCATCTCCGACGATTTATGCCGGTGCATATTACACGATGCGAAACGTCGGTGATCCGGCAGGGACCATGCAAGCCTCTGAAGTTGCTGCGGCTGGATTGGCGCCGTATGTCCGTACATTTGGCGGTGCTCGCAACAGATGGGGAGACTATTCAGGCACCGTGGTAGACCCAGCCAACGATTCCTTCTGGATCTTTAACGAGTACGCTTTGACACAAGGAACCATTTTACTCGGCGAAGATGGCCGCTGGGGCACCCGTTGGGCGAATTTTGCAGTGCCCGTTCCAGTCGTGACCGCAACGTCGGTGAACGGTGGTGTCGCCAATCGTTCAGGGATACGTGAGTTGACGTTGACGTTTGATCAGGCGGTGACGTTGGGGTCGCCGATGGCTTTGAATCTTTTCAATCACACGACCGGCATGCCGGTGGATCTCACGAATGCGGTGTTGATGGG
>JAGQQG010000117.1 GCA_020426325.1 Planctomycetaceae bacterium
CTGCGAAAATCCGCCGCACGAACCGTCGAGTCACTCTGGAACCAAATCGGCCAAATCGTCGACCAGTTCTCTCCCCAGGAATGCCGGAACTACTTCAAACACTGCGGCTATACTGCACACTGACTTTGGAAATGCTTTATTTCTCCACTTGTCGCAGGAGCGGTGCGTGTCGACATAAGCAGACGTTATCGAGCAGTGAGCTCATCTGACCATGCCGGCAATCACGTTACGTTCCTCATCCGTGTCGGCGGGTGCCTTCACCTCTGTTGAGATATTGTTGATGGCAGTGAGAGTGAATCCCAACCCCAACACAAACTGGTCTGGATGGGACTCAATGATGCTGAACCACAAGCCAGGGACTCCGATCAACAGGCACAATAACCGGCTCCACCAATCCTCAACGCAGCAGCACCAGAAGAGGGTTGCCACCGTAAAGAAGGTTGTGGCGAGAGGAAACGCAAGAAGCAGGACCCACCAGCTCCAGTACTCGGCAATTCCCATCATGTACCAAATGATCGCACACAGCGCGGCAAAGAACGGTGCTGCGAGCCGAAGTCGGTTGAGAACGAATGACACTCGCGACATGGGAGAACATACCAGTGTACTCAGACGGCAGCAGTGTGTCGCTGTCTCATTCTAACATGGTCTCCGACGAGGGTGGACATGAATTGCTCCAACCAACCTGTATCCGACTTGTCCATCACGCCAGAATCTCTTCGACGATCCGGCCCTCCTGGTTGTCGGTGAGAGTCTGGTCGCGGTTGGACCATTTGTAGCTGAGGGCGGTGTGATCGATGCCGAACAGTTTCAGGAGCGTCGCGTGGTAGTCGTAGTGATGGACGACGTCGACGACGGCGTGATGGCCCCATTCGTCGGTCGCACCGTGAACGTGTCCCGCTTTGAAGCCGCCTCCGGCAACCCACGTACTGAAGCCGTACGTGTTGTGATCCCGTCCGATTTTGTCTCGACCGGCATCGTTCTGGATGACAGGCAGACGCCCCATCTCGCCCCCCCAGTGGACCACGGTCGAGTCAAGCAGTCCGCGAGCTTTAAGGTCCGTCACCAACGCAGCTGAGGGTTGATCCACCTTGCGGCAGGCATTGGGGAGTCCTGTGATGATCGATCCGTGACTGTCCCAGAGCTGGTTTTGTGTGTAGACCTGCACGAAACGGACACCCCGCTCGATGAGACGTCTCGCGAGCAGGCAGCGTGAGGCGTACTCACGAGTCGTCGCTTCTTCGGCGTGCATGCCGTACATCTCCTGTGTCGCCTTTGACTCCTGCGACAAGTCGAGGGCCTCCGTGGCAGCGATCTGCATCTTGGCTGCGAGTTCGTATGAAGCGATGCGGGCGTCGAGATCGAGTTGTCCGGGGCGTTCGCTGAGGTGACGCTGGTTCAGTTCGCGCAGGAAGTCCAGCGACTGCGACTGCGGCTTGCCTTTCAGATGGGAAGCCGGCGTGAGGTCGAGGATGCGGGGCTCCTGCGGCCGGACGACCGTCCCCTGATAAATGGATGGAAGGAAGCCATTCTGCCAGTTCTCGACACCCATGACCGGGAGCTGGCCGGGATCGATCAGGGCGACGAAGGCAGGCAGGTTGTCTGCCTCGCAGCCGAGTCCATAAGTCAGCCAGCTGCCGAGCGACGGCCGTCCTTCGAGGATGCGCCCCATTTGCAAGGCACGAATGGACTGACCGTGATTGTTCACCCCAGTATGCATCGAGCGGATGAGGCAGATGTCGTCAGCAATGGCGGACGTGTACGGAATAAGTTCCGAGAGTTCCATGCCGGATTCGCCGCGCGGGGCGAACTTCCACGGGCTGTGGAACACTTTGGAACTGGCCTGAGCAGCGTTGTCGTACTTGATGTCGCCGGGAAATGGTTGACCGTCGTACTTGGCCATCTCCGGCTTAGGGTCAAACATGTCATGATGGCTCGGCCCTCCCTGCATCCACAGAGAGATCATCGAACGAGCCTGCGCCTGTTGGGGAGACGGCTTGGGGAGTGTGTCGAATGACTGTGGTTCGAGCGTTGGTTTGGCTGGTTTGGCCTGAGCCGTGTCCTGCTGGAGCATCCACGAAAGTGCGACGGAGCTCACGCTCATCGCGGACCCGGCGAGGAAGTGACGTCGTGAGTTGCAGGCGGTGTTTCGCATCAGTCGATGTACAGAAATTCGTTTGAGCTGAGCAACATCTGGCACAGTGTCTCCAGGGCACGCTGCTCGGCTGTGGGTTCAGTGGGTTGTGCGTTCTCTTTTGGAGGCGTCAGCACTTCCTGAAACGTGGCGGTCTGCGTCTCCAGAAAAGTGCGGGCAGATGCCTGCTCGGACTGATCCGGAGAGCGGCAGAAGGCAAGTTGCCACGCTCGATTGATTCGGGCTTCGGGATCGCTTCCCGCTTCTGCTTCCACACGTCTGGCAAACTGCCCGGCATAGTCCAGGACGAAGTCGCTATTCATCAGCATGAGTGACTGTGGAGCCACGGTCGAGGTGCGGCGAACGTCGCAGTTGGGGGCCATGCGCGGCCAGTCGAACGTGTCAAGCACGGCCAAGGGACGTGTGCGACGCACTTCGACGTATACGCTGCGGCGTAAGTCCTCGCCATGAAGCGGCAGCACGTCGCCCGGGCGACCGGCACTCAGGTTCTCGATCCCCAGGACCCAGCGGCCCACTCGGTCTGCAATCACGGTCACCGCCGGACCATACGACTTGTCGTTCAGTTTGCCGCTGACTATGAGAACTGCGTCCCTTAGAGACTCGGCATCGAGACGCCGCAGGTTGGCACGACCATACAGCAGATTATCGGGATCGGCTTCGAGCAGTGTCCCGTCCGCATGCAGTGCCTGTCGATAGGCCGTTGACGTAAGGATCAGTCGGTGAATGTGCTTGACACTCCAGCCGGAGTCGATGAACTCCGATGCCAGCCAGTCGAGCAGTTCCGGATGAGTGGGCGGTGTGCCAAGTGTGCCGAAGTCTGCGGGCGTGCTGACCAGTCCCCGCCCGAAGTGATGCAGCCAGATGCGATTTACGATCACGCGTGCCAGCAGAGGGTGGTTGGGATCAGTGATTCGTTTTGCAAAGGCCGTCCTCCGTCCGGTGGTCGGGAGTACCTCATCATCCATGGGCACCTCGGGCACCGGGACATTGGTCGAGACGATGCTGAGTCCGGCTGGTTCCAACTCCTGTTTCGGCTGCTCGTGGTCTCCCCGAGCGAAGAGATGTGAGACGGGGACCTGCCCTGGTGTCTCCGTCAATGCCCGTACGAACCGTTCCTCGGGCTTGGTGTCACGGATCGCTTGAGCTTTGTCCGCCAGTGCTTTCAGCTCATCTGCCGCCTTCTGATCGTAAAGATAAAGTGACCCCGAGGTGATGTTGAGGCTGGGGTGCTCTTTCAGTAGCGCGATCTGTTCATCAGTCCGCTCTTTCTCTGGCGTATCGTGAGCTGCCCGGGCCGTTGGCTGAATCTCCTCGGGCAACTTGGCCAATTCTTTCTCGAATGTCGCAGCGATGAATACGTTTTGCTTCTCTGTACGTTCCGCGTCGATCTTCTTGGCTTCTGCCTCAATCTCCGCTGCTTTTGCCCGGTCCGCATCGGTGTACAGCGACACGAGACGTTGATTCGGAGCTTTCCAGTTCGTCCAGTCGAGAGCGGGGTCGAAGACTGCCCGCAGACGATAGTAATCAGCCTGCGGGATCGGATCGTACCGATGGTCATGACACTGGGCACATCCGACCGTGAGGCCCATCAGCGATGAAGTCACGATCTTGACTGTCTCAGCCACGACATCGTTCCGGGCGACGTTGGCATCGTCGACGGAACCGCCCGTGCCGTCGGGAGCCATTCGCAGAAAGCCGGTCGCTGTCAGCAACTCGGCATCCTCGTCGGAGAGATTGTCGAACGGCGATGTGATCAGTTCATCGCCTGCCAGCTGTTCGAGGACAAAACGATCAAACGGCTTGTCATCATTAAAGGCTCGAATGACATAATCGCGGTATCGCCACGCGTGCGGTCGTTGAGCATCAGTGAGGTTGTAACCTTCGGAGTCCGCATACCCGGCGATGTCCAACCAGTGTCGACCCCAGCGTTCACCGTAATGTGGTGAAGCCAGCAGTTCGTCGATCAAATGTTCGTACGCCTCTGCGGACTCATCCCCGATGAACCGCTCAACCTGTTCCGGAGTCGGTGGAAGTCCGACCAGATCAAACATCACGCGTCGCAAGAGAGACGCCGACGGAGCATCCTCCGCAAAGGTGAATCCTTGAGCTTCAAGCTTCGCAAGCAGAAACGCATCGATAGGTGTCCGCAACTGATCAGCGTGTTCCACTCTCGGCAAAGATGGCTGCTCGATCGGTTGAAACGACCAATGCGAACGCTCTTCTTCCGTGATGAGGAAACCGTCGATGGCTTCCGGCTCGGGGCGCAGCGTGGGAGCTCCCGCGTCAATCCATCTGCCGATAGTTGCGATCTGTGCTTCGGTCAAACGATGCGATGCCTCGGGCGGCATCTCGCCGTCGCGCACTCGCTGAAAGAGCAAACTGTTTTCGCTGTCACCTGGCACGATCGCCGGACCGGAGTCGCCCCCCGTTTGCATCAGTCTCGCGAGTCGCACATCAAGACCGCTCTCCTGCATGCCCCCTTCACCGTGACAATGAAAGCAGGCCGCCTTCAACAGAGGCCGCACGTCACGCTCGAAAGAGACCGTTGACTCATCCGCCGCAGTACACACCGAAGCGATGAAGAGGAGTGAAAAACTTGTGAGTCGCATCATCACGGTAGTCAACACAGGTGGGAAGTTGGGGCGGGAACCGTGTACTACCAGTGTACATGATCCTTCTCTCATTTGGCCACGGAAACTCGATTTGCCTGAGAATCTGTGGCCATTCATCCAACCCGAATGTCACCGGCCCAATCGATCGACATCGCCGGACACCCCCATGAATTCGATTGCACTCGACCGATCGACCAGCTCGACACAACGTCGTGAGCATGAGCGTTTGCACGCCTTTCGCACCGACGATGAGGACTTAGTACTACTGTCCGCCGGTGAGGGTAAATGCGGCCCAGAGGTAGGGGTGGCCGGTGTTGTGGTGGCGGCGGTTGAGGGAGAGGCTGAACAGTTGGGCGTTTCTCAAAGCCTCCGCTTTGGACTGGCCGGCGACGAGGTTCTTGAAGAAGTCCTCCATGAGGATCGCGGTCTCGCTGTCGGGCACTTGCCAGAGAGTGGACAGCACCGACTCTGCTCCCGCGAGTTGGAAGGCCTGCCGCAGCCCGGCGACCCCTTCGCCGTTGTGAACTTGGCCAAGGCCCGTCTCACACGCACTGAGCACGACGAGCTTCGTCCCGCGGAGATCGGTGCCGACGATCTCCATGCCGGTCAGCACGCCATCGTCGAGAGCGTCTCCCGCTTCATCCCGTTTGTTCGATCCGGCGAGGAGCAGGCCGCAACGGAGCAGCGGGTTCTCGGCCAGCTTGCCGTCGATCGTGAGTGCGACTTTGCGGACTTCGCCCGTCGAGAGCGTCTCCTCGATTTCAATCTGCTGGTCTTCGAGGAAGAAGCCGTGCGTGCTCAGGACCAGCACCGGCGGTGAACGCAGTTGCTTGACGACACTCTCGGTCGCCTCATTGTCCAAATGCACGACCGGTGCCGCATCAGCGTATTGTTCGAGCAGAGGTGTGATGGCTTTCGCCTCCGTGGCCGTGCCGGGCAAACGCTCGACATTGGCCAGGTCCTCATACGAGCCGACGAACCGTGACCGACCGCTGTCGTTGGCGACGATCGCGGTGTCGTCGGCACTCGGCGTGAGATCAAAGTTCGGATCAGCCACGATGACGGGCGAACCGTTTGCCTGCACCTTGGACGGCTTCGCGACAAGATCCCGACCGCTGACCACATAGCGGATCTGATACTCCTCGACTGCATAACGACCATCATCGAGCGGCAGCGCGGCCCACGGTACCAGCCACAGCGACGCATCGGGCGAAAGGATCAACTCTTTCGCATCCCCCACCTCAACCAGCAACGGATCAAGCACCAACTCCGCCAACTTCCGCAACGGCTCTTGCACCGCATTCTCAGCCTCTTCCGGTCCGAGCGCTCCCAACTGCTGTGGACCCTCATTCAACGCTGTCCGTGCCGCCGCCACCGCCGCATCAATCGCCTCCGCCTCCCCCAAATCCACAATTTGTACGTCTCCAGACCCAGCGGGGGGAATCACCCAAGCGACGTAGTGAGCTGCCCTTGACTTCCCTGTCTCAAAATCCATCACTCGAAACCGGGCGATATCGATCAGCAGACGACTGTTCGCGAGCCGCTCTCTCACTTCGGCAAGTTCCACCCATTTTTCTGGTCGTTCGACGTCGAGTCCCTGTTGCCCCAACTCGCGGGAAAGCCGGGCTTCCTGTTCTCGGATTGACTTGAGCGTGTTCTGGTGACCCTCAATCTGTTCGGGAGTCACCACCTTCAGAGAGAGACTCGCCAACTGCGTCCGCAGCGAGTTCAGTTCCTCCAGCCGGACGGTCAGGGCCGGATCATCGCTCTCTCTGACGAGACGAATCTGCTCAGACAGGGATTCCTGGGTGACGGCCTTGCCGTTGAGCAACCACGCAGCGGAATGCTCACGCGTCCTTGGCTCAGTTCGCTGCTGGAGCCCGAACGACAGACTGTTGTGAAACCGATTTTCATCTTGTGCCTTCAGGAACAGAAGCTGTTCCCGCTCGGAGAGACCGGAAAGTGCTCCCGCCAGATAGGCCCGGACGGTGTGCCCCAGTTCGTCGAAGCTGTCGGAGGCAGACGCCACTTCACGGCTGCGGGCCAAGATAAAGGCAAGGCTATGCATGGAGCCGAGCGTGTGAGGATGCCCCTCACCTAACACCTCACATCGTAATTCCAGTGTCTGCTTGTGCAGGGTGCGGGCAGCCGCCAGTTCACCTATGTCCTGCAGCACGATGGCAAGGTTATTTCTGGAGGCGAGCGTGTCGGGATGCGCCTCGCCCAACGTCTTTCGTCGCAATTCCAGCGTCTGCTCCTGCAGAGTGCGGGCGGCCTCGCCGTTGCCAAGATCATTTAACACTGAGGCAAGATTGTTCATTGAGGTGAGCGTGTTCGGATGCTCCGCCCCCCTCACCTTGCGCATAAGGGCCAGCGTCTGCTCGTGAAGCGTACGTGATTCCGCCTTGTCACCAAGGTCGTTCAGCACGAGGGCCAGATTGTTCATGGTGTCGAGTGTGTCGGGATGCTCCACTCCGAGGATCTTTCGACGCAATTCCAGCGTCTGCTCGTCCAATCTGCGTGCGTTTGTCAGATCGCCCAAGTCAAAAAGCATGAGGCCCAGGTTATTCATCGAAGCAATCGTGTCGGGATGTTCCACTCCTAGCACCTTGCGTCTGATCGCCAGCGACTGCTCAAACAACGTTCGGGCGGCTGTCAGGTCACCCAGCGATCTCAACACGCTGGCCAAGTTGTTCATCGAGCCAATGGTGTCGGGATGCTCCTGCCCCAAGACCCTGCGTCGAATGGCGAGCGCTCGCTCGTGGAGTGTGCGTGCAGCCGTATTGTCACCCAGTTCATGCAGCACGATCGCCAGGCTATTCATCGCAATCAGTGTATCGGGATGCTCCTCCCCTTGGACTTTCCCGTATAACCGCAGTGTCTGCTCGAACAGAGTGCGGGCGGCTGCCAGATCCCCCTGTTCCTGATATGTACGAGCCAGGTTGAACATGGCGTCGATTGTGTCGATATCCTCCATGCCCAGCATGTCGCGTCTGATGGCCAAAGCTCGCTCCATAACTGGACGCGCTTCATCGAATAGACTCCGTTCGAACAACCGGTTACTGAGGAGATACAGTGAATTGGCTACATTCGGATGATCCTCACCGAGGACTTGTCGCTCAATCTCCAGACACTGGCGAAGCTCTGCGATGGCCTGCGGCAGTTGTCTTTCCAGTTTGAGCTGCTCGTACTGTTTGAAGTGTGCGGATGCACCGGAGAGACGGGCGTAATCCGCGTCACTTCGTTCGATTCGCTGGATCTGCGAGGAGTGCAGCCAGCCTTTCGTTTCCTCGCCGGGCACCTTGACCTTCACCCACCGATCATCTCGGACTTCGAAGACCCACAGACGCGTGCCCTGAGGCACGGTTGCGAGGACTTCTGTATCAGCCTTGATCTGTGCCGGATTAGCCGTGACCCGGGCCAAGAATTCGTCCGCCGTGTGTGCGATTTGGGCAATCAGGAATAACGTGATGACGAGCGGCAGGAAAAAGAAGCAGTGAAGGCCCATCGTCAGTCTCAACAAGACACCTTGACGGTACACAAACATGCTGACGCCATCGTAAACGCAATGAAGGGAGAAATCTTCCCCGTTGGGGAGGAGGAGCGTCAGGATTACCTTGTGAAAGCACCCCGGCTGCTTGAAGTAGCCGGGGTGATTTTTTCTTCAATCACACTTGGATCACCCGCTAGGGGGTGAGTTCCCTCAGGCGGATGTTGCGGAACTTGAGGTTGTTCGGCTGACCGTGATCCTGGAAGCCGATGTAGCCTTCTCGCGGCCGGTCCTTCATGGCGCCCTGGTCGAGCATCGTGTCGATGATCTGTGTGCCGTTCAGTTCGACCTGCAGATGAGGGCCGATGCACGTCACAACCATGCGGTTCCATTCGTTGGGCGGCATCGACATATTGGCCGAAGGGGCCGCCGTGCCGATGATGCCTCCATGATCGTGAGGACCGAGTTTGCCTTCGTGCTCAGAGCAGTCGAGGATCTGTGCTTCGATCCCCTGTTTGACCGGGTCATCTCGATCGCCCACTCGGAAGTACACGCCGCTGTTCCCGCCGGGGGGATAGGCATACTCGACGTCGAGCACGAAGTCGCGGTACTTCTTCTCGGACCAGAGATAGGCATCAAACCGCTCCCAGCCTTTCTCACCGTCGCGAGGTTCAATCAGCAGCGAGCCATCCTCCTGCGGAATCCAATTCCCGGTCGTTTTCCAAGCGGTGAGGTCTTTCCCATTGTACAACGGCTTGAACTTCGAGAGATCGCGAAGCTTGAGGTTCCGCCAACGGACTTCAAACGGCCCCTTTCCGGAGCCGATGCCGTGAACCTGCAGACCGATGAAGCCCTTGGGATGCGACTCGTATCGTTCTTCGTGAACGAGGTCGGAAACGGGATGTCCGTTGAGCCAGGTTTCGATGCGGTTGCCGAAGGCGACGATGTGATAGGAATTCCATTCGCCATCCTTGAAGTAGTCATGCGGCTTCCGATCCTCGTCGGGGGTCATCCAGCCACCGGCTGCCTCACCGTACACGTAGGCTGCCATTCCGTCGAGTGAGATCTCGACCTGCGGACCATTGACACGTCCCTCGGGCACATCCCCCACGCTTTGCGAGCGAATCTGCACTCCCGAGTTCAACTCCGAGTCGACTTTGACATCGAATTTGAGCTCGAAGTCGCCATACAACTCATCCGTGCAGAGAAACGAGTTCGGACTCCCTTCTGTGGTTTTGCCGACAATCGTATCACCCTCGACACGGTAGGTGGCCGTCCCGTTCCGTTGAGTCCAGCCGTCCAGATCTCGTCCATTGAACAGATCAATGAAACCAAGTTCGTCAGCCGGGACAGAACTCGTCCCAAGCACGGTCAACAACAACGCGATCACGGATCGTGACATCATGGAGTCCTTCCGGATGAATCGAATAGCGAGTGGAGGGAAGTGCAACAGCTCAATCGAGAGGTGATGTGGCTCAGTCGGCCAGCGGCATCACTTCGACCTTGCGGATGTTCACTTTGCTCCCCGGATCATGATGCTGGAACGCGAAGTAGCCATCCTTGAATGTCTTTTCGAAGTCCATGTACTCGTAGAGTTCATCACCATCAACCGTGATCTTGATGCGTGTCATGTCACGGCCCCGCCACACGTCATCCCGGACTTCAATTTCATACGTGAACCAGGTATCGGGTTTCACGAGTTGCTTGTACACATGGCAGAACCCGTACAGCGATCCGGTCCGAATGGGGTCGCGGTGGGTGCTGTCGATTTGAGCCTCATACCCGTCAGCGAAGCTCGGCTTTCTGGTCGTTCGGAAGTACAAGCCCGAGTTGCCGCCGTCGCTGATCTTGACCTCAGCCCGGTAGCGGAAGTTCTTGTACGGCCCTTGTGTGCAGACGAGCATCGATCCCGGTCCCGACCCGGTCATCGTTCCGTCTTCGATCGTCCAGACGCTCTCCTCCGAGCCGACCTTCTCCCAACCGTCGAGGGTCTCGCCGTCAAACAGAGACGTCCATTCGGCTTCTTCTGCCATTGCATTGGATGCGCCTAAGAGAACCAGGGATGTCGTCAGACAAAGGGAGAAGCGTCGCGTTGAGATGTGCATCTTCGTTTCCAGAATTCGAGTGAGTAAGATTCAAACCAATCGTCTTGCAAACGGATCGCACGCCTTGCCAGTCGAATGTATCGACGTTCAAGGATCGGCTGTGTTCTCAACCCGATGAGAGAGCGTGGCATGGCACTTACGGCCGTGTGTTCAGAACGCGGAGCGTCGTGCCACAATGTCTGGTTCCAATCGAGGTGAGATGATCCGTTCCCGCATGATTAAAGCTTAGAGGACATCCGAGAAAATCGAAACCATGCGGCCTGCCTGGGCCACGCATCCGGCTTCGGCCCTCACTTGTATTCTGCCTGCGAGAGATCCAGTTGATAAATCAGGCCGCCGTAGGTCACCATGAGGAGTTCACCATTCTCGTCGAGGCCGAAGGAAACAATCCCGCCTGGCGACGTTCCCAACTCGCGGACGTCGAGCAGCTTGCCATCCTGCTGGCGCAGGCCCCAGATGCGTCGGGTGTTGTAATCGCCGAAGATGTAGACCCCGCAGAACGACGATTCCGGGTCCGCGCGATACACGTGTCCCCCAGTGGCGGAGAAGCCCAGACCGTGCGCATATGCGAACAAAGGGTCGGTGTAGGTCTCTAATTCACGCTGATACTGATCCGAAAACGGCGCGAACCCTTCCCGCACATTCCATCCATAGTTTCTGCCTGGCTTCACAATATCGATTTCTTCAAACGTGTCCTGACCAACATCGCCGACCCATAAGTCTCCGGTGAGGCAGTCAAAACTGAACCGCCACGGTTCGCGGAAGCCGTACGCCCAAGTCTCAGGACGAACCGCAGGGTCCGCCCGATGGGCAGCCAGGAACGGGTTGTCTTCAGGAAACGAATACGATCGATCGCCATCGGCGTGATCGATGTCGATGCGGATCATCGAACCCAGCAGAATGCGCAGGTTCTGTGAATTACCTGGCGGATCGCGTTGCGGACCTCCATCGCCAAAGCCGGCGTAAAGCATCCCGTCACAACCGAAGGCAATGCAGCCACCGTTGTGGTTGTAGGCGGGTTGGTCAACATCCAAAAGTCTAATGGAGGGACGTCCGCTGTCTTGTCGACGGTCGTCTGAGGCCCGACGTTCGACGATCGCCGTCTTGACCTGTCCGTTCTCATGGACTTCGTGTTCGAGGAAGTACCGGCCGTTGTTGGGATAGTCGGGATGAAATGCAATGCACATCACTCCCTGATTTCCGCTGATGTGTGTCTCCTCGCTGAGGTCGACGAACAACTCGCTACGTGGCGGCTTGGCATCCCGCAGATACCGCCAGACGCGCGCCCGCTGATGCTCGATCACGGCCAGTTCTCCGGGCAAACCAGGAATGGCCCCGCACCAGACCGGATTTTCAAACCGAAGGTCCTCCGGGTTCAGCTGGTGCAAAGTGATTGGTTTGGACAACCGAGGAATCGGCACCTCTTCGCCTCCCGCTTTGAGTCCGCTGTGGACCATGAACCGCAGCGACTGCAGATAGGCAATCAGATCAGCAAACTCCTCTCGCGTAATCGACGCTACGACGTTGTCCGGCATCAGCGACTTTTCGGAGAACTTGAGTTCCTCGATGTCGCTCATATTCAGGTCAGTTTGAATTCCCTTCGTGTCGAGCAACCGAACCGCCAGCTTTGTCGCCCGTTCAAGTCGTCCGTTGAGCAACTTCCCGTCCTTTTTCAGAATCATCGCCTGCTCATACCCCGGTTTGATCGAATGGCTTGGTTCGAGCACAGAGCGAATCAATTCTTCCCGCTGATACTTCGATCCGATGCCGTCCAAATCGGGCCCGGCTTTCTCCTTGGCAGCGACACCGTGACAGGCCGTGCACGTGAGCTTTTCATGCTTCTCAAACAGTTGTTTCCCGGCCGCGGAGTCCCCATCGTGAGTGAGTGCATACTCCCGATAGACGTTCAGTTCAAACGGAGGTGTGGGAGTGTCAGCTTGAACCAGACTCGTACACAGGGAAGTCATCGCGAGCAGAAAGCCCGCGGTCGATGGGGGTAACTGTCGAGATCTGAACTGTGACTGCCTGTGTTTTAATGCAAGCTTCATTTTCACCCCCTTGGTCCGCATTCACCTGCCCGGTAGACAGTCCCAATGTTCAAGTACGGGTATCCCGTGTCAACTGCCGCGTCCTCATTTTTGCTACAGCCGCCTCTTCCATTATTCTGAGCTGTGCCCGCGGGCGACCCCATCATTAGATTCGGTCCGCCCCTAACGAGAGACAACCAACTTACAAGGCGGCGATCCGAGAAACGTGGCAGGTTGCCGGATGCGTTAAGATCATCCACTCCTGTCCGGATTTCCACCTACACGGGAAAGTCGGCTCTGATTGCCCATAGTGTGACCGACTCAACGATTTGATCCAAGCATGATGGCAAGCGGACGGACAATTCACGAGAATGTCGCTGCATCAATCAAACCCCATCGAAACGTCACTCCAAGGAACCATTCCCATGCAGACCAAAGACACGAACGCGACTCGAAGCTTCTACGATCGAATCAGCAAGGTCTACGACGTCATTGCAGATGGAGGCGAACACACGGCCCGTGAACGGGGTTTGGCAGCCCTGGCGGTCCAATCCGGGGAACAGGTTCTCGAGGTCGGCTATGGCACGGGACATTCGCTGGTCAGTCTCGTGAAAGCGGCAGGCGAAACAGGAAGCGTGAGCGGGATCGACATCTCACAGGGAATGCATGACGCTGCACTGCATCGACTCCAGGCAGATAACCTGGCTGATCGAGTCGACCTGCGTGTGGGAGTGGTCCCTCCGCTCCCCTGGCCGGACGATCATTTCGACGTCGTCAGCATGAGCTTTACGTTGGAACTCTTTCCTCTGGATGTCATCCCCACGGTTCTCAGTGAAATTCGACGAGTCCTGAAGAAGTCCGGACGGCTGGGCGTCGTTTCAATGTCAGTGACCGACGTGGGACAATCGGACTCGATGATGGAAAAGACCTACAAGTGGATGCACCAGCACTTCCCTCATATCGTCGACTGCCAGCCCATCAATGCCGTCCGCTTCGTCGAGGAAGCCGGATTGCAGATCACCCACCGAGAAGAGATGGCGATCTGGTCAATGCCCGTCGCAATTCTCGTGGCAAATCGACAGGATTGACCGACAATCAAGGTTCCCACCTGATCGGCTCAGCCGTGAGTCTCCAGTGATTGATAATACGCTGCACACTTGGTCGGTATCTCTTGATCAACGGGGATTATCTCCTGCGGCGTATGTCACGAAGGTGGCAAACAGGTCCTCGTCCGTCTGCGGATGAAAGATCATTGGAGCAAGGTCAAATGTCATGGTGAGGAAGAAGTCCGGTGGCATCGTCAGGCCGCTGTAGGGATTGTCAGGATCCCAGGCAACATCGCCATCCGGCCGCGTCCATTCGACGGCGTCCTCCGGCATGGTTTCGATGAATGCAATCGTGTTCGACGGTCCGTCAGTGATCTCGCTCCATCTTGGTCCGTGACCGACGGGAATTCCACTGGAGTTGTAGTAGTGCGTGTATGCTCCTTCACCGGCAAACAACTGAACCCCGGTCTTCGTGGAATCGGGAGGCAATCCACGACTCCGAAAAATCTCTGGCATCTTGTCCAGCAGTTGAATGTTGTGAGGACTGTCCCACGGCTCGTAAAGCCGGAATTCGTCATACAGATCGCGATAGCCGAGATAGGGCAGCAGATAGACCCTCCAACTGAGAAAGGGAAGCTCCGTTTCAGGATCGTAGTGAGGAGTTTCCAGTAGATTGCCTCCTGGAGTGGCAGGAAAGAAGCCGTGAAAACTATGAAACTCGTAGAGTGCCCAAACGATGTTGGAGAGGTCTCGCTTCCTTGAATCCAGATCGCTACCGAACTGTCTGAGAGGATCAGTGACATCTGGCCGCTGCCAGTCGAGGAAGACATTGGTGGTTTCCGCATGACCAAAGACCTCGCCGCCCGACACGGTGACGAAGCTCGCGAAGTTCTCGGGCGTCACATCGGGATTGATGGTGTAGATCAGAGGGTCAGAACCGTACATCGCTACACGCAGGCCATCCTCCGGAATGGTGCCCAGCCCCGCCAGTGGGTCACTCAGATCGAACGGGATGTCGTCCGGCCGGGTCCATTCGATCGCCTGCTCCGGCATCAGTTCAATAGCAGCAATTGTGAAGCCACGTTCGTCTTGAAAGTTGATCGGGCGCAGACCATGCCAAGTGTCCGGATCAGCCCCTTCCGTGATGTAATGATAGGCGTCTTCGCCGATGAACATCTGAAAGCCGGTCAGGGTTGAATCCGCGGGCAGCCCACGACTGCGAAATATCTCCGGCATCTTATCCAATAACTGAATGTTATGCGGGCTGTCCCATGGCTCATCCAGATGAAACTGTCCGTAGAGATCGTGGTAACCCAAATAGGGGAGTAGGTGCACTCGCCAGCTCAAGTAAGGTTGACGTGACGTTTGGTCCCAATACTCACCCTGATTGGTGGCTAACGGATAAGAGACTTGAGTCACACCTTCGTAACCTTCTAAAGCGTTGACAAGTAACCACAACTTTTCTTCGCTTATCGCCGCCGTGTCCGGAAGCGGCCAGTCGAGAAATACATTCGTCGTCTCCGCCAGTCCGAAGACTTCGTGATTGTCCCAGGTCACGAAGATACTGAAGTTCTCGGCATTTGCATCCGGACTGATCGTGTGCAGTGCGCCATCCCACATCACGGTCTGTAGCCCGTCTTGTGGAATCGGACCGATACCGTCCAGCGGGTTTGCGGCGTCGTACTCAACCTCGTCCCATTGCGTCCACGGAACCGCTTTGTCTGCGGTTAACTCCACGAGGGCGATCGTCGAACCCCACCCATCTCGAATGTCACGGAGTGCCGGGCCGTATGAATAGGGATACGGAGGATTGTTTGGGTCGACGAAGTAGTAAATGTCATAGGCCTCCTCTCCAGTGATCAGCTGGAAACCAGAACTTGTTGAACCAGCAGGAAGGCCGCGAGTTCGAAACTCTTCCGGCATCTTGTCCAGGAGTTGGATGTTATTCGGACTGTCCCAAGGTTCATTCAAGGCAAATTGCTCGTAAAGATCACCGTATCCCAGGTACGGCAGCAGGTGCACTCGCCAGCTGAGGAAAGGCTGCTCGGTGACCGGATCAAACCAGTCGGGGTACACACTCGGACCGGGGGGCAAGCGACGAAAGTGGTCCTCGTAACTCGAAAGCGCATCGAAGACCATATTGAGTTTCTCCCGGCTCACCTCTGCCGAGTCTTCCGCGTCCCAGTTGTGGTAGAGGTTGGCGTACTGGGTTGAGGACAACACTTCATCGCCATTCCAAGTTGCAAATGCGCTGAATGTCTCAGGGGCGACGGTGGGGTTGATCTGTTTGATGTCGCCGTTGACTGTTGCTGCGAGGAATGTGTCCGGCGGGAGTGCGAGGTCGGCAAGCGGGTTGGCCGGGTTGAAGGGGATGCCGTCCGGTTTGGTCCACGGGCTGGAGTCCTGCGGAAGCGTCTCCAGGACGAGTAGCGTGTGTTGGGCGCCGTCGGCTACATCGCTGATCTGAGGGCCGCCCTCACTGTCGTATTCGACGGCTCCGTTCCCCTCGAACATTCGATACCCGGAGTAACTCGTCCCAACCGGCAGGCCCCGGCTGCGGAACTCGTCCGGCATCTGGTCGATCAGCCCGAGATTGTGCGGGCTGTTCCAGGGCTCGTCCTGATGGAACTGCTGGTACAAATCGCCATAGCCCATGAAGGGGAGCAGTTGGACCCGCCAGCTCAAGTTGGGGTGACCGTTGACATCGACAAGCGCCGCGATACCCCCTTCGACCGGGAACTGGCCGAATGCATTGTGATACTGGTGCAATCCCAGCACGATATCGTTCAACCGCTCCTCACGCTCAGCCAGGGTGAACTGCGGAGCCGTGTCGACTCTTACCGCGTCGGCGATGACGTAGCCGTTGCTTGCGTCGGTGAGTTGGACGACCAGTTCGCTGCCGGTGATGCTGACGGTGGTGAGCGTTTCCCAGTCGCTGCCGGCATCGGTGAAGTCATCCGGGGCGAGTTGCTGATTGACGAGCACCGTTTCAATCTCCGGCCCGCCGATGCCGTCGAACAGCGTGAACGGTGCATCCGTCGCCCGGTTGAAGTGAGCGAACCATGTCGCTGAGACCTGATAGTCGCCCGGCGTCAGATCGGTGAAGGTCCACGTCGCCGTGTCGGCACCGGTCCCCTTGAAGCTGTGACGCAGGTCACCCTCATGGCCACGCGGGACGGCGGGCTGCACCCAGTTGCCGGTCGTGGCGAAGTACGGATCGCCGTCATCGACGATCTCCGAGATCGGCAACGGCGGCGCAGCCGGTTCATTGGTCTTCTCCAGCCGGATGGCATCCGCGATCACAAAACCGTTGGCATCATTCGAGAGTTCGATCACCAGCGTATCGCCTGTGACCTCGACGACCACAAGGTCTTCCCAGTCACTCCCCGCATCCGCAAAATCATCCGGCGGCAACTCCTGATTCACCGCAACCTCATGCAACACCCGCCCCCCGACACCATCCAGAATCGAGAACGGACTATTGGTCGCCCGATTCACATGCGCCGGCCACGTTGCCGAGACCCGATAGTTGCCGGGGACCAACCCCGTAAATTCCCAACGAGCAACCTTCTGCCCATCCCCCCCCGGCGAGTGATGGACATCTCCCTCATGCCCAGTGACTCTGGCAGGCGACGTCCATGAACCGACAGTCGAGAACGCCGGGTCGCCATCGTCGATGATGCGCGACGGCACGACTCCCTCTAAACTCACAATGTACACTGCCCCGCGATTTGAGCCGCCGTCATCGTCGCCACTGGCTCCGACGACCAATTCGGTAAATCCGTCCCCATCCAAGTCTCCCAGATGCGTCACTGACCAGCCGAAGTGGTCGTTATCATCCAGTGAAGCGATGAAGTTGCCATCGGTGTCGCTAATCTTGTGACGTGCTTTGACCGTGCCATCCGTGTTCATGAGCAGCACGTATACGGCCCCGCTATCCATGTCTCCGTAATCCTCTCCGATGGCTCCGACAGCCAGATCGATAATGCCATCGCCGTTCAGGTCCGGGAGACTGGTCACCGACCAGCCGAAGCGATCAGCGTCATTCAGCATGCCAGTGAAGTTGCCTTCGGTGTCACTGATCTTCTGATGCGACTTAACAGTGCCATCCGCATTCAGAAATAGTACGTACACAGCTCCGCGACCAAGGAAGCTCACCGTGCTGCCGTCGTCATCGCCCATTGTACCGACTGCCAGATCGTTGATGCCGTCGCCATCCAGGTCACCCAAGCTCGTGACCGCCGCGCCGAAGAAGTCACTATCATCCAGTGTGGCAGTGAAGTTGCCCATGGTGTCGCTGATCTTCTGATGCGACTCAACTGTGCCATCAGTGTTCATGAATAGCACATATACCGCACCTCGATTTTGGCCACCGTCATCATCCGAGTGCGTCCCGACTGCCAGTTCGTTTGTCCCGTCGCCGTCCAAGTCTCCCAGGCTTGTCAGCGAAAGGCCAAACGCGTCGCCGTCCTCCAGCGTGGCTGTGAAGTTACCCTCGATGTCGCTGATCTTCTGATGCGCCTTGACCGTGCCATCAGTGTTTAGAAACAACACATAGACGGCCCCATGACGCAACCCGCCATCACCATCGCCGCTGGCTCCGACGGCCATGTCTGCAATGCCATCGCCGTCCAGATCACCCAGATTTGTCACCGAACCGCCGAAGAAATCAGAGCTCCCCAAAGCGGCATTGAAATTGCCGTCGATGCTACTGATTTTCTGATGCGCCTTGACTGTGCCATCCGGATTCATGAATACGACATACACTGCTCCACGATTCGTGGTGCCGTCGTCATCACCCGAAGCTCCCACTGCTAAGTCGTTAACGCCATCGCCGTCTAAATCACCCAGATTTGTTACCGAGACGCCAAAGCTATCAGAGTCATCCAGCGTCGCGGTGAAGTTGCCGACTGTGTCGCTGATCTTGGGTTCTGCCGTGCCTTCCACTGGCCCCTGCAGACTCAGGATGTACACGGCTCCACGATCCTCGCTGTCGCCGTCATTGTCGAGAGGGGCCCCGACGGCCAACTCATTGATCCCGTCGCCGTCCAGATCACCCAGGTTTGTCAGCGAACTGCCGAAACGGTCGCCGTTGTCCAGTGTGGCGGTGAAATTCCCGACGGTCTCACTGATCTTCTGATGCGATTTGACCGTGCCATCTGCATTCAGGAATAGTACATACACAGCCCCTTTGTTGGCACCGCCATCAGAGTCGGAGCGGGCGCCGACGGTCAAGTCGGTGATGCCGTCGCCGTCCAAATCACCCAAGTTCGCCAGCGAACTACCAAATTCGTAGCTGTTGTCCATTGTGGCGGTGAAGTTTCCGACGGTGTCACTGATCTTCTGATGGGATTTGACGGTGCCGTCTGCATTCATGAACAGCACATATACTGCCCCACGTTCGATAATGCCGTCATCGTCGCGGTAGGCACCGACGGCCAAGTCGCTGTTCCCATCGCCGTCCAGATCGCCCAGGTTTGTCAGCGAATTGCCGAAGTAGTCATTGTTGTCCAGTGTGGCTGTGAAGTTGCCCATGGTGTCGCTGATCTTCTGCTGCGACTTGACCGTGCCATCCACATTCATAAACAGCACATACACGGCCCCACGACGGGGAGCACCGTCAACCACTCCGACAGCCAGTTCGTTGATGCCATCGCCATCCAAATCTTCCAAGGATGTCAGCGAACTGCCGAATTGAGCGCCGTCATCCAAAGTTCCATCAAAGCCGCCGACGGTGTCGCTGATCTTCTGATGCGATTTGACGGTGCCGTCCGCATTCAGGAACAGCACGTAAACGGCTCCACGCAGCGAACCACCGTCATCGTCTTGCGAGGCCCCGATGGCCAGGTCGTTGATGCCATCGCCGTCCAAGTCTCCGAGGTTCGTCAGAGAGTGGCCAAACTCATCACTGTCCCCAAGTGCGGCAGTGAAATTGCCTTCGGTGTCACTGATCTTTTGATGTGACTTGACGCTGCCATCCGCATTCAGGAACAGCACATACACGGCTCCACGATTCGAGTATGCGATGCCGCCATCATCATCAAGTCGCGCTCCCACAGCTAGATCGTTGACGCCGTCGCCGTCCAGATCCCCCAAATCTGTCAACGAATCTCCGAAGTAGTCAACGGATTCCAACGTAGCGGTGAAGTTGCCTGCGGTGTCGCTGATCTTCGAGAGCGAGGTGACTTCGCCGAGCGCAGCGGCCAGCAACACGCGGGCTTCGAGGGGCTCGGTGTTTGGTGAACTTCCACGTCTGCGGCGACGGTGGAGGGCTGAGAGGGCGAGGCGGGTGCGGAGGCTGGTGAGCCAGTGGGGCAGATGCATGAGCGTGGCCAGGTGGGGGTGGCGTGAGCGCGTCTGCCGAACTCAGCCATTCTCAACGCAACTCACACGTTCTGCAACCTCAGCGTGTGAAACGATGCTGACCCATCGACGCTGACTGATCTGTTCAGCTTCAGATAGCTGAACTCGCCAGAGTTCAGACTGTCGGATAAGTGCCACTGCTCATCTGAATTCTGGCGAATTCAGCTACTTCTCATCTGACTTTGACACGTATCACACGCGGAACTCGCCGGGGAGGACGTTGTCCCAGGTGACGTTGGGGGACCAGCTGTTCCAGTATTCGTTGACGAATGAAA
>JAGQQG010000118.1 GCA_020426325.1 Planctomycetaceae bacterium
GGGCTTGCTCTCAGTTGCGTGGTCCATCCCGCGAACGTCCAAGACCGCGACACCGCGAGATGGGTGCTGGCTCGAGCGACTTTCGACTTCGCCCGCCTCCGGATCATTCGCGCCGACGCAGGGTACGCTGGTCGCCTGGAGCGATGGGTGCGGACCTCCTGCCACTGGTCACTGGAGATCATCCGCCGCACCTCGAAAGGGTTTGTGGTGTTACCCAAACGCTGGGTCGTGGAACGCACCCCCAACAAAAAGACCCACGGGCTTTCACCCGTGGGCTTTGGAGGGGGCAATGGTGCTCGCAGAGTCTTATGCGGCGGCGGAGCCGTCAGCAGGGAAGAGATCGGACTCGCCGCGGACGATCTCTTCCGTGACGAGGTACTTGCGTCCGCGTTCCTGCTCGGGTAGTTCATACATGATGTCGAACATCACCTGCTCAACCACGCTGCGGAGACCGCGGGCACCCGTTTCTTTCGCCTTCGCGATCCGGGCGATTTCACGCAGAGCTCCATCGGTGAACTCCAGGCTCGCCTCTTCCATCGCAAACAGCTTCTCGTACTGTTTGATGAGCGAGTTCTTCGGCTCAGTGAGGATGCGAACCAGATCGGATTCGGAAAGAGGAGAGAGTGTGGTCAATACGGGCAGACGTCCTACCAGTTCAGGAATCAGACCGAATTCCAGAATGTCGTCGACCGTTGCTTCTCCCAGCAAATTCTCACGCTCTTCCTCGATGTGACGGCCACTTGCCTGTCCGAATCCGATCATCTTCTTGCCAAGTCGCTTGGCAACGATGTCCTCCAGTCCGACGAACGTTCCGCCGCAGATGAACAGGATATTGGACGTGTCGACCTGGATGTACTGTTGCTCAGGGTGTTTACGTCCTCCTTGAGGCGGGACGTTGGCTACGGTCCCTTCGAGCATCTTGAGTAGAGCCTGTTGGACGCCCTCGCCGGAGACGTCACGTGTGATCGAGACGTTTTGGGAGGTTTTGCCGATCTTGTCGATTTCGTCGATGAACAGGATGCCTCGCTGGGCCTGTTCGATGTCGAAGTCGGCCGCGTGGAGGAGTTTGAGCAGCAGGTTCTCGACGTCCTCGCCAACATAACCAGCTTCGGTCAGGGTCGTCGCGTCACCGATCGCGAACGGTACCTGGAGGTAGCGGGCGAGTGTGCGGGCGAGAAGCGTTTTTCCGGAACCGGTCGGCCCCACGAACAAGACGTTCGACTTCTCAATCTCGATGTCGTCATTGCCTCCCTCAGCTCCCGCCATCAACCGTTTATAATGGTTGTGGACAGCAACGGAGAGGGTCTTCTTGGCTCGTTCCTGTCCGATCACGTACTGATCGAGGTTGGAAACCATCTCACGAGGAGTAGGCACTTTGGAAAACAGGCTCTTGGAATCGCCTCGGCGACGGCGTTCCTGATCGAGGATGGACTGGCAAAGTTCGATACATTCGCCACAGATGTAAACATCATCCGGTCCTTCGACAAGCGGGCCGACGTCACGATAACTCTTTCGGCAGAAAGAACAGTTCGCGTTCTTCTTGCCTTGGGGGCCTCGCTTGGTAGATGGCTGATCTTTTCCGGAGGTCATAGGTGTTCCTTCAAAAGCTGCGGGCGACAATGCGACCCACGGCCAAGTTCACAACCGCCTCCATGCTTCGGCTTGTGAACGAGATTGAATGGCGAATCGTCGTGACTTCCTTGACGAAATAATCGTGTTCGGCCGAGTGCCCCCGGGGAAGGGACACTTCCTTGCCGGAAGTGGCTCTTGGCAGATGATGCCGTTGTGATGGGGATTTGAGAAGGGTGGGATGTCGACTACTCATTGTTTTTGAGCTGTTCGTCCAATTTCTGAACCAGCCGACCCTTGATGGATCGGTATTCCTCTTCCGTTAGGTCACCCTCACGGTGCAAATCCGTGATCTGAGTGAGCAATCGATGGTCATCAGCCGTTGAATCCTCATCTTCGCGAAACAGTGTTCTGACCCGAATGATCAGACCCACAAGCACCACAAGAGCAACTAGCAGACCAATCACATGCCAGACCGAAGCGTCCAGCAGCTTCCACAGGAACGTCTGATCAATTTTCTCCATAGATCGTTCCTCGACAAGTCGCTATTCCTACAAGGACTTCCGTCAATCTGCTCAGGTATTATCCGAACCAAAGTCGGATTCGGCAATGACACAACCCCGGCGGATTCTGCGGAACCCAAGCTGCCATCATCCCGGTAGTTGTGAAAAAAATGCAGAGGCCGATCGTAGAATCTCCAGTTTTCGATTCAGTCGATCATGACGATCAATCCAGACATTCGGACATTCACGAGGATGACGAAGGTTGCTGTTCGATGTGCAAGCCACAGCTGCGGAGGTGAACGACACTGTCGACGACGCGTTGATGAGTCTGATCCAATGTTAACTCTGCTTCTCCCTGAATCCCTTCAATCTCCAGACTCATCGGGCCGTCATATCCGATGCCGCGCAACAGCTCGACGACCCGGGCAAAGTCGACGTTCCCACCCGCTCCCAACGCGGGAAAACACCATTCACCAGCGGCACCGCGATGATCCTTGAGATGCACGTGTTTCACGTACGGCAGAACCTGCTCCAACTCGTCGGGCACGTCAGCACCCTCGTTGTAGAACAGGATGTTGCCCGTATCGAAGTTGAGCCGCAGGTGAGGATGATCCAGATGCTCCATAGTCCGGAGCATGCCTGACGCATTTCGACAGAGCCCAGGATGCGTCTCAAAGCAATAAGTGATGCCTCGCTTGCCCGCCATGTCGCCGATTTGACAGAGATGCTCGAACAACGTCGACTCCTCTTCCGGCGTGACTGCCCCTCCGGCTCCCGCGACGACGAGCGAGACCCCCAGTTTGGCAGCGATCGCCAGTTTCCGACTGGTAATCTCCACAACGGATTCATCCAGGGGATTTCCGCTGGTGATATTACAACTGCTCAACAGAACATCGTGCTCATCGAGCATCTGGCGAACTTTGGCGATGTCCCGATCCCCGCTTTGATCGGTCAGCAAGGGCACTTCATGAAAGATCGAAGGAACCCCCTCGGTCTTGATCGCCAGTTCGACAAATCGAATTCCTGCCGACCGGACATGCGCAATTGCCGCTGGAGCACCAAACCGACCGTAACTGTTTGTGAAACAGGAAATCATGACAGACAGCTGACAGTCAATGCTTGTAGACAAAAGATGCAAAAGGGAACCGAGTGGATGTTATGTCCAATCAGACAGGATCGCCAATGAAATCATTTGTTCCCCGCGCAGCAGAAAGCTCCGAGGTCGCGTGGCAACCTCGGAGCTGTTGCGTTCATTGGAGAGAACAGACGGATTAGTCGGCACCGCCGCCCATGCCCTTCATGGCTTCCATCTGCGGACGATCGCAGTCGATGTCGCACTGGTTGTTGTCACAGGCGTCCTGTGTGTCGGTGAAAGCCGAACCGTAGCTGCGGGCAGCGACTCCGCCGCCACCGCCGTTGTTCTTACGCTTTGAGAAGCCGGAGAAACGGTATCCCTGATTCAAGCTGCCAATGGCGTCGCCGACGTCATTGAGTTCAGAAACGACGGCATGCTGAACTTCGCTCAGTCCGACGATCAAGCCAACCACGAGCAGGGTGGCAACGATGACGAGTTCAGCCGAAACGATGAAACCGGCTTCATCGTTCCAAAGAAGGAAGAGTGTCTGCATTGTTTTGTCCCCAGTTGAGAGAGTTTGAAATGTGTGATCCTGAACGACCTTCACTCACAACGATGACCAAGTCGTTGCTTTGAGCGGGCCGAATCAATCAGGACTCGTCTTCGAGAAGGCAGATGCCGTTCCGGGAGTCCCTCGCGGGTAGAGATCAGATGGCAAACCGTCACCGTCGATTGCTAAACCTGTTGCATTCACGAGAGTTGCGGAATGCCGGTTTGCGGGGTTCGCTAAAGAATCGATGCGCAGCGAAACCCACGTTTGTCAAATCGCGTTGACAAACGTGAATTTACAAATGGGCAGACACTGAGCGCCTGCGGGTGGCCCGCTCGCGTTCTGAGGTCAGCCAAGAATCGGTGAGCCCGACGTGCGGTGCTTCCCGTTATTGGTTGAGCCGTCACCGAAGTGACGGCTCGCTGGGGACTCAAGGTTGGGACAGTGTTCGCCTGGTCAAAGCGAATGCTGCACTCTCTCTTGGACAGCCACTCTCCACAACCTGTCGTACGTCTCGGATCTGCACGGATTGTACCGATTGACCGTTTCTCACATGCAACATGCGTGTTGCAAATGGGAATCATCGCACCCCAGCAGGTTCAAACGGAAAGCTTGACAGCAGATACGTCGAGGAATTGTCCGAGGGATCTCCGCTTAATCTCAACTCCCAGGAACCAGGGCACGTCCCGAAATGCCTGCCGGGACGAACACTTCGGACGACATTTTGTAAACAAGATGACACAGGCAGAACCTCACATCGATCTGACCATTGGGCAGCCAAAGATAACCGCCTCGGTAATGATTCTATGATCGAGTTCGTGTCCTACTGATCGATGCCTGTGACCGCCCGAACGAATCTGGTAGCGTAAACCTCAATTTGCCCAGTCGGCTAACATCGCAGACTGTGAATGACAGCTTTCTTTCCGCCGTGACTCGAAACATCTGCTCGTCTCATCACGAATTCTTGTCTCCGCGGTGCGATCTATTTGGTTTGATAACGCGACTTTGCCAACACGATGCCCGTTGACCCTCAGAATACGACCTACTTTCGACAGGCGAGGTTTACAACCCGCCTGCCGAATGAGTTCCTCTACGCGCCGTCTCACTATTGGTTGCGTGAAGTGGAGCCAGGGTTGTTTCGAATTGGGATGACCCGGTTTGCATCGCGGATGCTGGGCGACTTTGTTGAGATCAGCTTCTCCTGTGAAGAATCGGCGGCAGTAAACTCCGGGGAAGCAATCGGGGAAATCGAAGGGTTCAAAGCGATCGCTGAAGTGTATTGTGCCGCCTCGGGAACCTTTCTTGGCGCAAACCCGGAAATCCTGAGCGATCCTGACCTCGTGGACTCCGACCCGTATGATCGCGGTTGGATGTATGCGATTCGTGGGAGACCGGGCGAGGATGTGATGGATGTTGAGGGTTATGTCAATCTGCTCAACTCGACCATTGACAGGATGTTGCACGAAGAATCACAGGAGAAGGACAAGTGCTGAAGCCACGCTACATTATGGTCGGCGGATTTCTGGGCGCGGGTAAGACCACCGCCATCCTGAAAGCCGCTGAATTGTTACAGGCTCGTGGAGAACGTGTGGGCCTGATCACCAACGATCAGAGCTATGGCCTCGTCGACACGGCCATGCTGAACTCGCATGGATTTGCGACAGAGGAGATCACCGGCGGGTGCTTCTGTTGCAAATTCAATTCGCTGGTGGAAGCGGCTGACAAACTGAACGAGACGACTCAGCCAAACATGTTCATTGCGGAGCCGGTGGGGAGTTGCACTGATCTCCGATCGACCGTCAGCTATCCGCTGACTCAGATGTACGGAGACAACTTTACCATCGCACCGCTGTCGGTACTCGTTGATCCCGTACGGGCACAGCAAATTCTCGGGTTGAAGTCCGGAAAGACATTCTCACAAAAGGTGCTCTATATCTACGAGAAACAACTGGAAGAGGCGGACATCATCGTGGTCAACAAGACAGACCTGCTGACCGACGATGAGCGAGATCGACTCGTGGAGGCCGTCGAAAGCCGATGGCCGCAGGCGAAGGTGATGACCATGTCGGCTCGAGGCAGCGACGGAGTCGAAGAGTGGCTGGAGGCGGTCTTCTCGACAGACCTCGACTCGATCCCGTCGATGGAGGTTGACTACGACATCTACGCCGATGGCGAAGCCCTGTTAGGCTGGCTCAACCTGCAGGCAACTGCCGATGGCGATGACTTTGACGGAAACCGCTGGCTGCTCGACCTGGCGGGTCATCTGCAAACACGTTTGAGTGCAGAGGGGGCCGAAATTGCTCACCTCAAGATGACTCTCACCCCCGATCAGGGACGGGATATTGCAGTCGCCAATCTGGTGCGAGGTGAAGCAACAGCCGAGTTGTCGCATCAACTTGCAGAATCACTGGATACGGGAGAGCTGTTGCTCAACTTGCGAGCGGAGGGAGATCCGGAACTTCTGCGAGAGCTCGTGTTGCAGTCGTTGCGGGAGATGGGCGAAGCGGGTACGCTGAACGTACAGATCACGTCTGTGGAAGCGTTTCGTCCCGGTCGTCCCACCCCCACACATCGCGTCGTCATCTGAGGTTCTGCATCAATGCTGCCAAAGTGACGTCAAGGTTGTCCCCAAGTTTCCTGTTGCCATGTCGTCACCCCAGATTCTCTACTGCCACTGTGCCTATGCGCGAGTGGTTCCGGAGGACGTCAAGCAGGACGTGTTGGCAAAGTTGTGCGCATCGGGGCAATCGTTCGACGGAGTCGCCGACCTGTGCGAGATGTCTGCGAAAAAAGACCCATCCTTGTTACCACTCGCTCAACAACCGGGACTGAAGATCGCGGCCTGCTATCCCCGGGCCGTCAAGTGGCTCTTTGCAGCAGCCGGTGCCCCGTTACAGAATGATGTGCAGGTTTTGAATATGCGGACACAATCGGCAGAAGAGATAGCAGACGAACTTTTGAATGAGGGCGTGAGCAGTTCCGATCATCACTACGAGGAGAACGGTCAGTCGTGACTTCACCTGCTGTCGGCATCCAACGTGTCATCGTCTACGAAGGGCCAGAGGCGCTTCCGTTCGAAGCAGCAGTGCGTGCAGACCTCCTGCAGACCTTGCTGGGACGGGGCTATGCGGCCAGCTTGCGACGCGCGGGAGGTCGGCTGGTTGATCTCGGTCACGAGTCAATCGTCGTGCTGGGCCGATTCGCAGGTTCGATTCCCGACTGGATGCAGCGGGGTGTCGAAGGGGTCGATCTGCACGTGCACGACATCGCCGACCGGACAATCGATGAGGCGGTCGGTCTGGTCGAGCAGTCCTGTCAGGAGACCGGTCGAGGCACAGCGAACGGTTGGAAGCCGTGGTTCCCCGTGATCGACTACGACCGCTGTACCAACTGTATGCAATGCCTCAGCTTCTGTCTGTTCGACGTGTACGGTGTGACCCCGGGCGGGAAGATCACCGTCCAGAACGAAAGCAACTGCAAGACGGACTGTCCCGCATGCTCAAGGGTCTGTCCGGACGTGGCTATTCTGTTCCCGAAGTACAAAGCCGGGCCGATCAACGGAGACGAAGTCAACTCCGACGATGTCCGTCGCGAAGCGATGAAGGTTGACATCTCCGCTCTATTGGGAGGCGACATCTATGCGATGCTGCGGGACCGCAGCGCGAAGGCCAAGTCGCGGTTCTCGAAGGAGCGTGACGACGAACGGGCCTTGAAGGAACGGCAGCGCTGTCTAAAAAAACTGAAAGAAGACGCTGATCTCGACATCCCTGCCGACGTGCTCGCCAGCCTGCCGTCATTGGATCAGATCCAGCAGAAAGCCGCAGCTGCCAAGGCCCGAGCTGATGCTGCCATCAAACAGAATCAGGCCAATGCCGCCGCCCAAAGCGATGCCTAAACGACAATCGAACTCTCAATGATAAGTTCGACTTGAATCCTGTTACTTGATCTTGCGAGTCCCCGATGATTGTCCAGCTTGGCCGCCGAATGCTGATGGAGACGGACAAGCGAGTTCTTTGGAAGTTCGCGTACAACTTCGGCTTCAAGGGGATGCGGTCGGTTCAGCGTTTTAAGAAACGGCTGAAAGAAGGGGTGCACTTTCCTCCCTTCCTGTTCATCTCGATCATCAACAGTTGCCAACTACGGTGCCAGGGATGCTGGGTCGACGTCGCGTCGCCTCGCCAGATGATCTCGACCGAAGACCTCAACAGGATCATTACCGACGCGAAGAAGCACGGGAACAGCTACTTCGGTTTCCTCGGCGGCGAGCCGTTCATGCACCCGGGCATGTTCGACGTCCTGGAGGCTCACCCCGACTGTTATTTTCAGATCTTCACCAACGGTCAACTGATCACGAAAGAGGTGGCCGAGCGACTCCGCCGTGTTGGCAATGCGACGCCTCTCATCAGCATCGAGGGGACGGAGATCGTCAGTGACGATCGTCGTGGCGGACACGACGTGCTCAACAAGACCTTGGCCGGACTCAAGAACTGCGTTGACGCAGGATTGATCGTCGGAGTTGCGACCAGTGTGTGCCAGACGAACATCGATCTGGTTGATGAAGCGTGGCTCAAGCGTCTGATCGACATGGGGGTCCACTATGCGTGGTTCCATACTTACCGCGTTGTCGGTCCACTTCCTGCTGAGGAGTTGGCACTGACGCCGGAACAAGTGCTGAATGTCCGCAAGTTCGCAGTCGAGATGCGTGCGAAGCTGCCCATTGGCATCGTCGACGCCTACTGGGACGACCGCGGTGACGCCCTCTGTCCGATGGTCACGGGGATCAGTCATCACATCGGACCTTCCGGCGCGATCGAACCTTGCCCGATCATCCAGTTCGCGACAGAATCGATCAACGACGGCCCCAGCGTGTACGAATTGATGACAAAGTCCGAGTTCCTTAAAGACTTTCGCGAGGCATCCGCCCAGGCGACACGTGGCTGTGTCGTGCTTGAACGCCCCGATCTGGTACAGGAACTCGTCACACGTCATGGAGCCCGCGACACGACTCAACGTCAGTCCGCTCTCGTGGAACTCAAGGCACTCAGCCCCCGGAACAGTCAGCACAATCCGGAAGAGACGGTCCCGGAAAAGCACTGGCTATATCGTTTTGCTAAGAAACACTGGTATTTTGGCTTCGGTGCCTATACGTGAACACGGTCATTCAACAGGTTAAACTCAAAGTTTTGCATCAGTCGCGCGTGTAAGAAACCAAAGAACTCCTGCAGAGAACGAACAAAACGAGAGACCTTATGGAACTTCCCGTCATCAGCCTTCCGCAAGCTGTGCCGTTGCAGCGAGAGCGGAAACCGCAGGACAACATTCCTCAAACTCGAATGGAACGCGAGGCCCTGCGAAGCGACCTCAGGAACTTCGTTCAGGAAAGAAAGCCGGTTCCTCCCGTCCCACTCGGAGAGTTGCGGGAATTGACCGACGAGTTTGTCCAACGTGAAGCGATCGACCCGAAATATGCCGACTATGTGGGCGTCGTCCTGAGCAGCGAAGTTTGGCGGGAACAGCTTGCCGCAGTTCCGTATGACAGACGCCTGCTGTTGCTCCCCAAGTGTCTGCGTGTCGAAGAACACTGCACGGCTCCCTTTGACGAGTTTGGACTCCTCTGCAAGAACTGCGGCCAATGTTCGATTCAGGATCTGCAGGAGGAGGCAGAGCGGCTCGGTTACGCTGTGCTCGTGGCTGAAGGTTCGACACTCGTCATGTCGATCATCGAGACGGGAAAGATCGAAGCCATCGTCGGCGTCAGTTGCCTGTCGGTTTTGGAAAAGGCATTCCCCTACATGGAGGCAGCCGCCATCCCGGGCGTCGCGATCCCGCTTCTGCAAGATGATTGCAAAGAAGTAACGGTCGATCTTGACTGGATCTGGGAAGTGATCCATCTCAACAGTGACGACCGCACCCATCGCCTGAATCTCGACGAGCTGCGCGACGAGGTCCAGCAGTGGTTTGAACCAGAGTCGCTCGAAGCACTCATGGGACCACCGCGAAATGCGACTGAGAAGCTCGCTCAGAACAGTCTCGCACAGAACGGCAAGCGTTGGCGCCCGTTCCTGACTGTCTGTGCCTGGAAAGCACTCATTGACGATTCGGAAGCACGTCCTCTTCGCGACTTGAAGCTCCTCGCCATCGCCGTCGAATGTTTTCACAAGGCGTCACTCATCCACGACGACATCGAGGACGACGATGAGTTCCGTTACGGCGAACGAACGATGCACGCCGAAGAAGGAATCCCCGTCGCGATCAACGTCGGGGATCTGCTGATCGGCGAGGGATATCGGCTTATCAGCGAGGCTGGGTTTGCCCCTGAGCAGGTTGTCGAGATGATCCGCACCGCTGCCGACGGCCATCGCATGCTGACTCTTGGTCAGGGTGCGGAATTAACCTGGTCACAAGACCCCGGGCCATTGGACTCCCTGCAGGTATTGGACATCTTCCGGAAGAAGACTGCACCGGCATTCGAGGTTGCCCTGCAACTGGGGGCCATCGCAGCGGGCCGGGATGAGCAGACCAAGTCCGCCATTTCCCTGTACAGCGAGTCTCTGGGAGTGGCCTACCAGATTCGGGACGACATCGACGACATTGACAGCGAATATGAGCCGGACGACATCGGCTCGATGCGACCGTCGCTTCCGTTGGCCTTGCTGTATGAGCGGACGAAGGCCAAGCCGGACGAGCGAGCCGTCGTTGAACGGGCATGGCGACGGTCGGCCTCGGAGGACGATCTGACAGAGGTCCGCCGCCTGTTGGAGAGTTATGAGATTCGTCACCGGTGTCAGGTTCTGCAAGAATCATACAAGGAACAGGCAGTTCGCGCTCTGGCGAGTGTCGAACATGCCAGTTTGAAAGGTCTGCTGCGACGGGTCATCAGCAAGATCTTTACCATTGAAATCCAGGGGTGGTGTCGTGAGTCTGAGTCGCGAGATGCTGCAAGTCGCGAGGCTGTCGCCGAAAGCGTTGGGTGACGCAGCACCGCTTGTCGCAGGCTATGTACACAGCCTGGCGACAGACGACGGCGGGTTTGCCAACCGAGGCAGCAACAGCGATCTCTACTACACGTCTTTCGCCACCTCCGCACTGGTTGCGTTACAGGAGCCCCTCCCGGTCGAGGGGCTGTGCAGGTATCTGCAACAGTTCGGTGCTGGTGAACAACTGGATCTCGTGCATCGCTCTTGTCTGGCCCGCGTGTGGTCGCTGCTGCCGCGAACCTCCCGTCCCCCGCTCGATATCGACGGGGTTCTTGCTGACGTCGAGCAGATGCGAACCCCTGACGGCGGATACAGTGCCATCTCCAAGGCGAAACGAGGCACACTCTACGGATGTTTTCTCGCGTTGGGCGTGTATCAGGACCTGGAGACCCTGGTGCCGAATCCTGAAGGCATCATCGACTGTATTGATTCGCTCAAGACCCCAGATGGCGGCTACGCAAACAGTGATGATCTGCCGGTCGGCTTAACTCCGACCTCATCGGCTGCGGCAGCACTGTTGCGTCAACTCGGAAGTCCTGCAGACTCCCGGCTCGCGGAGTGGCTCGCCTCACGATTTCATCCGCAGGGCGGGTTCCTCGCGACTCCGGATGCTCCGATGCCCGACCTCCTCTCCACCGCGACCGCGCTGCATGCACTGTCGTCGCTGCACGTCAACCTCGCCGCCTTCAGGGAGCCGTGTCTCGACTTTGTTGACACCCTCTGGACAGCTCGCGGAGGATTCTATGGAACCTGGGAGGACGATCATCTGGACTGTGAGTACACCTTCTACGGTCTGCTGGCCCTGGGGCACCTGAGCGTATGACCGAAACCTTTGAGACACATGTTTCCTCAATCAGCGAGCCGGGCAGAGCCGACGACGTCCGTTGCCCCACAGCAAAGGATGTCAGTGCGCTTGAGTCGTCACTTCAGAATGCAGTCGCCGCCCTGTTGGATCAACGGAACGAGGACGGTCACTGGCGAGGACAACTCAGCAGCAGCGCGCTCTCGACCGCAACGGCCGTCTGTGCACTGAGTGCGGTTCGCAACACTCAGGACGACACTCAACAAGCTCCGGATGAATTGGAGCATCTCTGCGAAAACGGTCTGAACTGGCTGGTCGAGCATCAGAACAGCGATGGCGGCTGGGGCGACACTGTGCTGAGTAAGAGCAACATCAGCACCACCGCTCTCTGCTGGGCAGCGTTGTCGACCGGACGCTCGGCTCATGACGACGCGATCCGTCGTTGCGAACACTGGTTGACCGAGCGAGCGGGCAGTCTCGAACCGGATGCAATGGCTGAGGCCATTCGCAAACGTTACGGAAAAGACAAAACGTTCTCCGTCCCCATCCTGACAGCACTGGCGCTGACGGGGAGACTGGGCTCTCCTGAGACTGCGTGGAAGATCGTTCCGCAGTTGCCGTTCGAGTTGGCTGCCTGTCCGCACTCCTGGTGGGCGGCCCTGCAATTGCCCGTCGTGAGTTATGCACTTCCTGCACTGATTGCCATCGGTCAGGTGCGGCACCATCATCGTCCCTCGCGAAATCCTCTCCTCCGGGCTCTTCGGTCCGCTGTCAGCAATCGAACGCTCCGACTGCTTGGCGACATCCAGCCCACGAGCGGCGGCTATCTCGAAGCAACCCCGCTGACGAGTTTTGTTGTCCTCAGTCTTGTCGGCGCTGGTCTCACCCAGAATGAAGTGATCAGCAAAGGGGTCGAGTTCCTGGTTGAGTCGGCCCGTGAGGACGGGAGTTGGGCGATTGACAGCGATCTCGCCACATGGGTCACGACGCTTTCCGTTCGGGCCCTCAGCGAGGTTAATTCACCGACCAGGATCTTCTCCGATGAAGAGATTGGCCGGCTGCGCGAGTGGCTCATCGGCCAGCAGTATCAGACAATCCATCCGTACACACATGCTGCTCCCGGCGGCTGGGCCTGGACCAATCTGCCTGGAGGCGTCCCCGACGCCGATGATACACCGGGGGTACTTCTCGCTCTTCGTTCGCTTGATGATGGCAGTCCGCGTGTTCGAATGGCAGTGGCGAACGGAATCGGCTGGCTACTTGATCTCCAAAACCGTGATGGAGGCATCCCCACCTTTTGCCGCGGTTGGGGGGCCTTGCCTTTCGACCAGAGCAGTGCCGACCTCACTGCTCACTGCCTACGCGCGTGGCGAGCCTGGGAAGAGCAAGTCTCGCCAGATCTGCGCCAGCTTATCGAAATGGCACGGACAAAAGCGATCCGGTTCCTAATGTCACAGCAACATCACGATGGCTCCTGGACGCCGCTGTGGTTTGGCAATCAGCACGCGGCCGACGATGTGAATCCCACGTACGGCACCAGTCGTGTGCTGATGGCGTTAGCGGGAGAGGTCGCGGACGCATCTGCCTTGCTGAACGATTCACTCATGCGAGCTGCCGAGTGGATGTTGTCTGCACAAAACAGTGATGGCGGATGGGGTGGAGCGTCCGAGTGTCCGTCATCCATTGAAGAGACCGCATTGGCCACCGAAGCACTGGCAGCGATACTCAGAAGCGACGGTGTCGAGGCGTCTGAAGCCTTACATGGAAATGAAATGGCCTCTCGAATCGAGCAAGCGATCAGCGGCGGCGTGAGTTTTCTGGTTCAGGCAACGCAAAACGGTCGCGAGTTCCCGCCGACACCGATTGGTTTTTACTTTGCCAAGCTGTGGTACTATGAAACTCTCTACCCGCTCATTGACACAGTCGGGGCGTTAGGGAGCGCCATCTCACTCAGGCACGAACGACACGCTCCCACCCGGTTTCCGCATCAGCCGAGCACGAGTCCGCGATGACCCTCTACCTCGACGCGAATGCCACGACCCCGCTCGACCCGCGCGTGCAGGCGGAGATCGTCCGCTGTTTCGAGCAGGAGTTCGGCAACGCCGGGAGTCCGCATCGATTCGGACGCGAAGCCAAGCGGACTGTTCATCGGGCTCGTGACCAGATTGCAGCAGCTGTGGGCGTTCGTCGACACGAAGTGATCTTCACCAGTGGTGCGACGGAGAGTAACAATCTTGCAATTCTTGGATTGGCAGCACATGGCCAGGCAGTCGGAAAGCGGCATCTAGTCAGCACTCAGATCGAACATAGGGCGGTCCTCGAACCACTACAGCACCTGCAGCAGCAGGGTTTTGATCTCACGCTCATCCCCCCTGCCAGCACTGGACAGGTCGTAGCCGAAGATATCCTGAAGGCAGTCCGGGAGGACACGCTTCTGGTGAGTGTAATGCACGTCAATAACGAAACCGGAATCTGCCAGCCCATCCGCGAGATCGCCGACGGGTTAGCCGATCGACAGGTTTTGTTCCATGTCGATGCTGCTCAGGGATTCGGTAAGCGAAACGCGGATCTGACTCATGAACGCATCGATCTCATAAGCATCAGCAGCCATAAGATTCACGGACCACAGGGAGTCGGCGCCCTGGTTACTCGGCGACGTCGCGGTGACCTGCCGCCGCTCAAACCGTTGATGTACGGCGGGGGACAGGAGTTCGGCCTTCGCCCCGGCACCTTGCCTGTGTCTCTCATCGCAGGTTTCGGACTGGCTGCCGAGTTGGCAAACCAGGAGGCCGAAATCCGCTCGACGCACTGCAAGGAACTGCGTGCAATGTTCCTTGAACAACTCAGGCCACTCGGCTTCACCATCCACGGTTGTCCGGATCTCGCGCTTCCACACGTTGTCAACGTTTCATTCCCCGGCTGGAGTGCGGAAGAAGTGATCGAAGCGTTGGACGACGTCGCGGCGGTCTCTGACGGATCAGCCTGTACGTCGGTCTGCGCGACAGCCAGTCACGTTCTAACAGCGATGGGCATCCGCCCCCCCGAAATCGATGGCGCCGTCCGCATCTCCTGGAGTCACCTCACGCGGCCAGACCAACTCGTTTCAGCCGCAGATGAGCTCCGCCAACGTCTGACCTAGAACTCATAATCACTTGTGGACCTTTTGTGCCAAGATGGGGCGATCACAAGACGGGTATCCGAGGAGAGATGTTTGGTATCGTCTCTAAAACCAAGATGGACAGAACTGCCAAAAAAATTATCAGCTGGCGTAAGTCCCTTAACGGCGTGAGCTTTCGTGGATCACATCTGGTGATCACTCGAGCTGATGATCCGTCCCGGAAAGCTGGCATTTCGTCGATCGTCCACCTATCATCCCCAACTGAGATTTCAACCTTGTCACCTGACTCTTATGTCGATTCTGTAGCCATCCGTACAATGCCCACAGTCAAGTTCACCAACGAAAAGCGATCCATCGATGTCCCGGAGGGGGCCAACCTTCGTAAGGAAGCCATGAAAAATGGTGTCGAGCTGTATTCCGGCCCGCATCGTTATTTCAACTGTCGCGGAAACGGCCTCTGCTGCAGCTGCCGGGTCTACGTGAAGGGCGGTTCGGAGAATGTGAGTCGGCGAGGCTTCTGGGAATGGCTGAACACGTGGATTCATCCTCTCGGGTTCTTCACCAGAATTGGCCATGAGAAGGAAATGCGGCTCGCCTGTCAGACGAGAGTGTACGGCGATTGTGAGATTGAAGCCCGGCCCGAGATGAACCTGCACGGCGAGAAGTTCTGGAATTAAGTTCCAATCGGTTGCTTGACGGCTTCTTCTCTGACGAAAACCTCCAACGTCGTGTCCGATGTATTCGTACCATGGAGTGTACGATCATTTGACCGGCAGCGGCCGTTTGCTCTCTGGTCGCCCCACGTTCGAGAGACGCGATGCAAAACGACCGTCAGAGAAAAGCTGCCTATCTGGGGGCCGTACTCGCCACAGTAACGTGCTTGCTGCTGATGAGTGTTGCTCTCCGAGGATCGAATTTAATCAGTCCGATTCGGCATGACCCTTTACCGGCTGAGTTCCGCATCGTCTCGTCAGGGATCACCTGCGGTGCTGTTCCGGAATCGTCGGACGAATTTTTCGCTCTCAGTGAATGGGGTATTCACACGATCGTCAGCGTCGATGGGATGCAGCCGGACTTGAGAGCAGCTACGCATGCCGGTTTGAAGTATGTGCACATCCCAATTGGTTACGATGGAGTCTCTCAAGATGCAATTGGCCGCATGACGAGGGTTCTGCGAGATTGCGAATCCCCAATCTATGTGCATTGCCATCATGGAAAACATCGTGGACCAGCGGCAGCCGCTGTCTGTGCCATGATTGCGAAAGAGATTGACAGACAACAGGCGGTTCAGTTGCTGACTGATGCCGGAACGAGTCACGATTATCCCGGCTTATGGAGGGATGTCAGTCACTTCGAACCTCTCCCACAAGATGCAGTACTGCCCGAGATCTCATCATCCGTCGAGCTGGAGCCGCTCGCCGCTGCGATGGTGGAAATCGACGAGTGCTGGGAGAAACTGCAACACGCTTTGGAGTCCTCAGCGCAGGAACAGGCACTCGAACAGGCGAATCTCCTGGAGCAATTGTTTCGTGAATCGTCGCGGCTGAATGGAGTCAACGAAAACTGTCCCTGGTTGCCTGACATGCTGACCGCCGAGTCCGCCGGCAACGAACTTTGTGAGAATCTGAGACATCATCCAGACGCTGTTGCGAAATCAGTCGAGTCTGTCTCCGCGTGCTGCCGCCGCTGCCATCAACTGCACCGAAACTGAGAGTCTTCGACCAAGAAATTGGGATGTCTGAGGATCTCCTCATCGATCCTGATGCTTTGGGCAGACTTTCTTCTCAGGGCGACACAAAGAGTGAGGGCACGTTGGTTACTGAGTTTGTGAGTGATGAGTTGAAGCTCGTCGAGTTGAACGAGACCTGGAGTTAGATCTGGTTATGGAGGCTGGTTGTGAACGAACTGTCCACGAAGAAACTGTTGCATTTCTTGCAACAAGTGCCTGATCCTCGTGGACGCTCTGAGCTGTGGGCTCAGTAAGCCTGACATCGCCCAGGCGGTGGCCGAGCAGGAGCTCTCGCCGCGTGAGCTCAAGCAGGTGACCATCGACACGACTGTTCAGGAAAAGAACATCACGCATCCGACTGACTCGAAGCTGTCCCACCGGGCCATCACCAAGCTGGCCAAGGCGGCCAAAGATCGGGGCATCCCGCTGCGTCAGACGTACGTCCGCGTGGCGAAGCAAGCGGCTGGCCACACACTGGCCCAAGCGATTGCATCAACGAAAGCGAACACCGGCGTCGCGGTCACCGACACGTACGACGACAAAGGGGAACGCGATCACAACTACGAAGGGGAGGCGACTGTTAACATCACCGGCAGTTCGAATCGCCACCTGACACGCACCGGGAAGAAACTAAAGCGACGCCGCAGCGCCGTGGAACCGAAGATCGGCCACCTCAAACGCGAGAACCGCCTCGGTCGCTGCTTTCTGGCGAGACTGATCGGCGATACGATCAAGGTGGTGCTGGCCGCCGCTGGTTCGAATCTGAGAAAGTTCCTCGCGGCCCTCGCCACCTGAGTCCCCCGGCAACCGTGCACCCAAGTACTCCAACTGACGACGAGACTTTTTCACGGTCGACTCATTCTTTGTGCTTGGTGTTCCCAAGTACTGATGAAACGAATATCTTGATGACCGAGGAAAGAACTTGGTCGATCAGAGAGAGTATCTAATAAAATGGCTGAGATGCCCTGAGATGAGTTAACGGCCATCAGATGTGCGATACTGGTGACTTCTGTGTTTCTCTGAAAAGAACCTGTTTTCCCATCGATATCAGTGATTGACATCTCGAGAAGTCAGGATGCCGCGATCACACGAACAGAATCGACCATGAAGGTAAAACAGAATCGCAGCACAAACCGAATGCCGGAAGGGAATCCTGCTGCGTTCGCTCAGGCTGCAGAGTGCCTGAAAATCTTGGCGCATCCTGTACGATTGCGGATCGTGCAGTTGTTGCTGCACGGTCGGTTTACAGTTGGCGAACTTGCAGATGATTGTGGAGTGCCTGACAATGTGGCTTCGGAGCATCTGAGATTGATGCAGCGATGTGGATTCTTCACCAGCGAGCGTGAGGGGCGAAAGGTGTATTACCAGATTGCCGAACCACGATTGCAAAACATCATGGATTGTATTGAGGACCGCTTCCTGACCTCACCGGGTAAACAAGACTAGTTTTTTTTGGCCACATATCTCGTCTAGTCGCGATGTAACGACATAACATACCAGCCAGGAGTGACTTGAAGTGAGTGAAGCACAAGTGATCACAGTCGAACAGCTTGCAAAATGCTGTGGCCAGAACAATCTTGAGGTCATTGATGTTCGGACGCCGCTCGAATTTCGAGAAGTCAGGGTCGTGATGGCCCGAAACGTCCCTCTTGACGCACTTGATCCGCACACATTGATGCAGGATCGAGATGAATCATGCTGCGATACGCTGTACGTCATTTGCAAGAGCGGTGCCCGCGGTGCGAAGGCACAACAGAAACTCATCAGTGCCGGTTTCACCAATGTGGTGAATGTCGAGGGAGGGACCGATGCGTGGGTGAAGGCTGGGTTGCCAGTCATCCGAGGCAAGAAAGCAATTTCTCTCGAACGACAAGTACGAATTGCAGCGGGAGCCATCACGTGCCTGGGAGCGATGGCAGCCATCATTACGGGCAACGTCTACCTCTCAGGGATTCCAGCTTTCGTCGGCGCAGGACTCATGTTTGCTGGGATTACCGATAACTGTGCAATGGGCATGATCGTCTCGAAGATGCCCTGGAATCGATGTCAAACTGAATCATGTTCGGCTTGACACCGTATTTAACAATCACTCCGCAAGTGCGGGTGTGAGATGATGTCCCGTTGGTAGTGGAAGGTTGAATGAGGTCGGTGGTGGCTCTGGGGGATGCCTGGTAATGGGTATCATCCGGTGTGTCCTTCTTCCTCCAGACAGGAGCCACCACCGATGAATGAAGCGTGTCAAGTTGTTTCCTCGAACGACACGAATGGCTTGCCAGACTCGAAACAGATCTCCGGAGTGCTGGCCAAAGAGGGACAGTTGATCCTGTCGCTCGTGGACCTGGTTGAGCAGGTGCAGTGTGCCATCGACGATCTAGTCGAACAAACCGTGTTTGGTGTTGAACTGAAATTCTGTAGAGTTGTGAGTGACTTGAGCGTCCAGCGCATAGCCGTAGGACTCCCGCAAGGTGTCAGACACTCAAGACGATGGTCGGTAGTTTATCCAGACACACTCCGTTTTCCTTTCCTTTGATCCCTTGCCGCTGTCGTGGTTGGGGATCTCGATCTCAATTCGACTCCATCCTTAGTCCGCCGCGAACCTGTCATAGAGATCGCTCCGATACCCTCAGCAGGAAACGTCCCTGCAACTCTCCCAGCGTCTTCAAAAGCGATTCCTGATCGTGGATGGACATTTCATGTTGGTACACATCTATCGCGGTTCGCGTCTCATGCAGGTAGGGAGGATCGCAGTAGAATAGGGTCCGAAGCCCATCCTGTTGCTTGATGACCTTCAGAGCGTCATCCTGCAGAAGGACGACACGCTTGAGGCGTTGATGAATCTCCGGAAGGCCTTCGATTGCTGACCACCAGGCGGATGTCAGCTCATTCATCCCTCGTTTCGTTCACAAGAACCCTCCAGAAGTTGATCAGGGCTCCATGTAGATCGTTCACGACTTACGAGATGCCGTCCGGATCCATTGCGAAAGTACGGCTCCTCCTCCTAAAAAGGGCTCAACGTAATGCACCTATCCCGGATCATCGCTTGCTGGGCTGTTGGGATTCCGTGCTCTTGTCTGCATCGATTCGCCACACTCTCGAGCGTATTCGACGGTCGTCCTGGCCGCCTCAGTTGCTCGCTCATGCAGTTTGTTGATCTCCTTGGCGAGCGTGGCCAGGTCCGTTGGACGAGGCGTGTCCTTGGGGGGGGGAGATTGGAGTTAGGCATTTGGTTGTTCCTTGTTGTCGCAGGGAAACACTGATCGCCCGGTTCTCTTCAGGGCGATTTTCGTTTCGGGGCCGAGAACGGCCCTCGTGCTAGCGGTGCCTGTCAACCTGGCGTCTTTCGCAACTGCGAGCTCGCATCGGCAGAAATCCGCGGAGGACAACTTGACCGACACAGGTTCACGGAAGGCCGAAACTGACCGAGGACGAAATGACCTGTGTCATCAATGAGGATGGCTGTGCGCGCCGAATCAGCTCGATTACGCCGATTCGATATGACTCAGAGGGCAGCACATGTCGCGCTGAAATACTTGATCGTGATGATGCCGCATCCCAGATCCTCCGAAAACGCGTCATGTCGGCGTTGTACTGACGCGTTCAATCGCAACATTCCGTCGAAGTCCGCACTGAT
>JAGQQG010000119.1 GCA_020426325.1 Planctomycetaceae bacterium
CCACTTATCAAAACCACGAATCAAAGACGGCATCATCGAGAACTGGGAGCACGACCTGCGTGCAGTCGCGAGGCACCCGAACATGTACTGCAAACTTTCCGGAATGGTCACCGAAGCTCACTGGAGCAACTGGTCCCCGGCCCAGCTTCAGCCATACGTCGACATCGCCCTCGATGCGTTTGGGCCGGACCGGCTGATGTTTGGCAGCGACTGGCCGGTCTGCGAACTGGCAGGCACCTATCAGCAGGTGTTCGACGCGCTGAGGGAGTGTCTGTCGTCACTCAGCCAACCGGAGCGGGATCGCATCTTCGGAGGTACTGCGATCGATTTCTACGGGTTGAACGCGTGACTGTTTAGCCCCACATTTGAACTGTCCGGCTGCACCGGCTCAGAAGATGATGAATGTCGAGGCGAAGACGCCTTCTCTCACAAGTGTGGGTTCGTCGGACCAGGTCTTCAAGCCGCGGAGTTCGAGGAAGGTGCGGGGGGTGAGCTTGCGTTGATAGCGCAGGCTGACGCCTCCGACGGTGTCTCCCTGAGTGTCCTCGATTGCGATCTCGGGGATGAGGGATTCGTCCTCATGATGGCGGAAGAGCTGGACACCGAAGACGGCTCCAGACGTGTCGCTGGGCGGACGTCCGGCGGCGATCTGCAGGAGCGGATTGAGTGTGAACAGGTTCGTCAGACGGTTGAAGTTGCCTCCTGCGATGGGTTGCCAGCCACTCGTTGCATGAAAGAGGTTGAGATAGGAGACCGTCAGCTCGACGCCTGTGTGCTCTTCCCACCAATCCGACGGCGTGCGGGTGAAGTTTGACTCAATCACGTACAGTTGCCCGTCTCCCGCGCCCCCTTCGTCGCCCTGCTTGAACATGGCACGCCCTGCGAGTGAGAGCGGCCCGAAGAACTGCGTGCCGCTGAGGGCGAAGTAATTCGTGTCGAGGTTAGCATTTTCAGCAACGAAGGCGTGGACGTACGACAGTTCGAAGAATGCATGCCGGTAATCTCCCGTGACATGCACGCCTGCGATGTCCGTGTTCTGGTTGCTGTAGGCATCCACTTCGTCAAACGCATAGAACAGTTGTGTGTTGATGTTGCTGAGCGGAGTGCTTGTGAGCGTGTTCTTGCCGAGGACGATGCCGGTGATTTCGTCGTTCATTAGCAGCGCATTGTGCAAAGCGAAGGGGAACTTGCCTGTGGTGAAGTTGACGTCAAGCTGAAGCGTCGGATCGTTGAGGAGTCGCCCCATGATGGATTGCAGTTCGCCTTCGATCCACCAGCGTTGTGGAACGCCTGTCGAGTTGTCGATGTACTCCGATGGGGAAGAGAGCTGCCAGAACGAGCCGCCGGTGTTCTGTTCCCCCAGTGGACGGAACTGCACGTGAACCCGCTCGGTGCCCGTGAGGGCCAGGTCGAGTTCGAGGAGAAGCTGGTGGCCGATCCCATCACGTCGAACGCCATTCTCTTCGTAGAAGGCACCGAACAGTTCGTAGGACCCGTAGGCGACGAATCGTGGTTCCCATTGGAAGCCCGGACATCCGAACCAGCTGAGTTGCGGCTGCCAGTCGATGAAGTGTGAGCCGAGATAGTCCTCAGGGAGCGACAGGGGCTGCGGTCCGACCCAGTCTTCGGGGAGCCTCAAGCGGGTCACGTGAGCATCATGCGGTTCGTACAACTCGCTGTTCACGTCGAGTGGTTCATAAAGGTATGAACCGCCATGATGATGCAATTCCACTTCGAGCGGAGGAAGCAATTCGGCACCCGGAATCGTATCGCTTTCGAGAGCGCCGTCGTCAATACTGAGGATGCCTGCTTCCGAAGGCATCCGGTTTTGTGCGACATGTTCTCCTTCAGACGTTGACTCCAGCTGAGGCGTTGGTTTAACCGTTGGATCGGGGGACCAGTTGTCGAATATCAGAGGGCCGAAAACCCCGGGTTCATCCGCGCGCACCGGGAGCGACACACTCACCAGGAGCGTGAAACCACACATCAGTTGGATGATCTTCGGTGGGTGCATCACATGTCCGTTTAGCCGCACATTTGAAATGTACGGCTAAACGGGCCGTGATCCTCATCGAACGGTGATCGAGGTCGTGTAGTCGTCAATGACGACGGTCTCCAGGAGGTGTTTCAGATGTGGAATGCCGATCTTGTCGAACAAAGCCGGCGGCAGATGACGGTAATTGAGCCGGACACACAGACAATACGTACCCGGTTGTTTGGGGAGTCGGATGGGATACGTCCGACCGGCCGTTTGCAGCGGCGGCAGACTCCCCTTGGAGACTCGGAAGGTAAGCGGCCGTCCGTACGACTGCGCGATTTCTGTGGGAGGGCGAATGACGTTGACCGGTGACAGGTGGCGGTTCACCGGAATGATGACGGACCGTTCGGTGCCCTGTGCGGTCAGGGTCACGAACTTGCTTTGGAAGTTGAGAAGTTTGTGGTCGTAATGCAGTTCACCCGCTTCGACGTAATGACTGTGCTCGTCCCGCAGATCGCCATTCGCATCCTGATCTCCGGAGGCGTAGACAACCTTGCCCAACGGATCTCTGAGGGTGACGCTGACCCACGCCTGTCGCTCGGCTGTGAACCCGGTAGGAAAGTTGTGGCCTGCGACCTTGCTTGTGACGTCTACCTGAACACGCATCGTCCGTCCTTGTTTCGCTTCCGACGAATGCGTGACGTTGATCTCGGCAGCGTTCTTCAGCAGTTCGTATCGTTTTGAATTTGCGTCGATGAGCAATCGTCGGTTCTCAAGTCGCAGTTCGGTGAGCGTCTCCCGCTGGTGGGGTGTCAGGTTCTCGACGTCGCGATAGTCGGTTTCATACATCCAGTCGAGCTTTTGAGGGAACTCGGTATCGGGCAGCAGTGAATAGTCAGGACCGGCGAATGAATGATCGGAGATGGGCCGGTCGGGAAACGAATCTGGATCAACGCCAGGAATGACAGCAATCTTGCCGTGAGGTCGATGAGACCGGGGGACAGGGACGCCCTGAATCGGTCCCATGTGACAATGCTGGCACATGATGCCCTCTTTAGCAGCGGGGCTGTTCTGCCATTCGCTGAACGCTTCTTCCAGCCTGACCCCTTGCGGGCTGGTGACATCATGACAGGCTCCACAAAACGCGGAACTCGTGAGGTGCTGACTTTTCCCCGCCTCGTGGACGTTGCCATCGAGGGTGACCGGATCTTCAAATGGCCCGAACACACAGACGTCGAGAACCTGTCCCGGCTGGACGGGCAGACGACCGCTCGCCTTGTAGTACGGGCGCTGAAGGCGGTGGCAGACGACACATGTGACTCCCTCCATTGAGATGCGTGAACGATGGATGTTACGGGTCGATGCCGTTTCGCCCAGGCTGACGCCGATTGGTGTGTGACATCGAGTGCAGAAGGTCCCGAGTGTTCCGCCCGTACGTTCCGTCATGGTGAGCGTGAATGCTTCGAAGGCCGGGCTGTGCTGGGCGTAAGCGTGCATCGAACGTGACCATTGCTCGTAATGTGTTGGATGGCACACGGCACACTCTTTTGCTGAAGGGAAGTCGATCTCCGTGATCGGCCGGATGTTGCAAGTCGCCGGCAATTGGAAATCCAGAGCTCCTCGGGTGATCCAACGTTCCAATGCGGCAAGCTGTCCGGCAGTCAGCCAATCTTTCTTGTCGGGAGGCATCAGCGGCTCGTCATCGTGTTCTGAGTCAGGCAGGGCCGCATGATTCCAGACGACCTGCTCCCAGAGATCCGATTCCTCAGGATGTCCGGGGACGACTATGGGGCTTTGGCCGTCGACTCCGCCCCCGATAATGGCCTCGTAAGACGTGAAGTCGTGACGATCCGTGCCCGGACGGTGACAGCCCGTGCACTTGGTCCGGAGCACCCAGAAGACCTCAGGCCAATCGGGGTCGTAGGGATTGTTGGCCGGGTTAATGATGTGCGGCGCAGCAGAGAGCATCGGCACGAGCAGGGCCCGCCCAGGGAGCAATATCGATGTGACAAGCCACCCAGCTGCTGCAATCAACAGCAACGGATGTCTTCGGAGACGGACCCTCATCGGACTCCAGTCCGCTGATGACGAAGGACGAAGGATTGGATACGTTGGAAACGAACCGAATGGCGCGCGGAGTTAAGCCGTGTCGTCTCTACTTCCATCGGATCACTAACAGAGGCCGCGTGAGACGTGACGAAAGATTCTGGTGACAATGAGTTTGCGGCGTCACTAACCGGCAGATCTCGCTGGTCGATCCCGTTTTGGCTGGCCTGGCTGACCGTCACTGGGCTCGTGATTTGGAATGAGTGGCCAAGATGGATGATGCCAGCGGACAAACGTGCGGTCGGATGGTGGAGCGATTCGAGCGTCGACTGGACCCCCTTCCTGCCCGTGCTCCTGTTGGCGATTCCCATCTGGTTGATGAGATGGCCCTTGCTCAATCGACCACCACATTGGTGGTCTCTCGTGGGGCAGTGGCTGGATGAGTCTTGCCCAACGCCGTTATGTACACGATCTGCGTCTGAGAATTTGCGAGCGTTCCTGCTCTCAGGGATCGTCGCTGCGACCGGGTTTGCGATGAGTTGGTACGTCGGTCAACAGTTTGGCGATTTGCCGCCCGCCTATCATGATGAGTACAGCTATCTGTTCCAGGCAGAGACGTTCCTCGCGGGACGGTTATCGTTCCCCAGCTTTGAAGCGATGCCGGAACTTTTCGATCAGATGCACGTCCTCAACGAGGGACGGTTTGCAAGTCGGTACTTCCCCGGAGCAGGCGTCTGGATAGCTCCCTTTCTGAGGATGGGCAACGCCTGGTGGGGACACTGGACGGCTCATGCGATCGCCTCGTTTCTCGTGTTCTGGATCGGTCGACATCTGGGCAACAATCGGGTGGGACTGCTCGCGGGCCTGCTCATGGCAGTCTCGCCGGGAGTCGGATTGTTCAGCAATCTGCTACTCGCCCATCATCCAGCACTCGTCGGATTGCTGATCTTTGTCATCACATTCCTCAAATTGCGAGAAGCGCTGAGCTGCGGAACACGCGCGTGGGGATGGGCTCTGATGTCGGGTCTGGGGCTGACGTACGCGATGCTCTGTCGCCCAATGACCGCTGCCGGAGTCGGTCTGCCATTTGGTCTCTGGTTTGGATGGTGGCTCCTGAAAGGTCCGGCGACTCCTCACCGTCTGGGCATCCCCGGTCAATGGAACGTGCCCGTGCGGATGAGGTTGCAAGTGGCATTCGCGTTGGTGCTGCCTCTCGTCTGTGGATTCGCCCTGTTGTTCGCCTTCAACAAAGCCATTACGGGCGATGCGTTAGTCACGCCCTATCAGCAGTACACCGAGATCTACACGCCGCGACATGTGTATGGGTTCAACAACCGTGTCCGTGGAGAGGCTGCATCAGGTCCAAAGGTGCTCGAACACTACGACACCTGGGCTGAGAATCTGACCCCTGCGCTGGCAGCGAAGAACGTCTGGCGACGGAGCATCTTCAGCATGCGTTGGACCTTGGGAATTGTCCCGTTGCTACTGACGGGCATGGTGTTTCTCATCACGATCCCTCGCTGGTCGAGTGACTGGTGGTTAATCGCAGCAGCCATTGTGAGTCTGCATGCGGTCCACATCCCATACTGGTTCGAGGGGATTATGGGCTGGCATTATGTGTTCGAGTCGGCCCCGTTCTGGTTGTTGTTGTCAGCGGGGGTGCTGGATCGACTGCAGAGAGATTGGAGTGCGACGGATCACCCGTGGATGCCGATCTGGGGACTGTCACTTGTCGCGATGTCCGTCCTGGTGAACCTCGTGACGATCGTGCCATTGTGGCCTGCACGGATCGATGTGGGGATCGCAGAAGTGGGATTCTCGAGACAACGTTACGCTGCCTTCAATCAGACGGTTCAACAGTTCACCGGCGGACGGCGAGCCCTCGTACTGGTTCAAACGGATCCCTCAGATCGGCACATGGATTATGTCGTCAACGATCCGGGCTTACAGAATCAAGTTCTCTTCGGACGCTTTCGGTCTGACGCCACAGATGTAGGTGAGGTCATCAAACTCTTTCCCGATCGAGATCTCTGGAAAATCAATGCCGCGACCGGAGAGGTGACGCTTCTCGCTCGTAGAAACTGGTGAAGGGAAGGCCCGTGTTGTGACGGGGGCGCATCAAAAAACCCGCCTGATGACGAGCACCAGACGGGTTGAATCAGAATGTCTGATCAGTTCAAGATCAGGCGGTGGGCTGTGCAGCCGGAGCTTCAGCTGGAGGAGCCGGAGCGTCCTCAGCTGGGGGAGCCGGTGCGTCGGCGGGGGGAGCAGCATGGCCACCCTCGATGACTTCGCCACCGTAGCTGGAGCAGCTGCTGCATGCAGAGCCGCATGAGCTACCACAGCTTGAGGTGTAACCGCAGGTGGAAACAGATGCGCCGCAGCAGGTGGAGGCGTATCCACCACAGCTGCTGCTTCCGCATGAGCTGCCACAGCTGCTGCAACCACTGTCACAGCTGCCACATGAGCTTGTGTGACCACAGCTGCTGCAACCGCTATCGCAGCTGCCGCAGGAGCTTGTGTAGCCGCAGCTGCTGCAACCGCTGTCACAGCTTCCGCATGAGCTTTCGTAGCCGCAGCTGCTGCAGCCGCTATCGCAGCTGCCGCATGAGCTTGTGTAACCACAGCTGTTGCAACCGGTGTTGCAGTGTGAGTAGCTGTGACCACAGTGGCGACCACGGTGAACGCGACCGCCACAACGGCGACCGGCCTGAGATTCCACTTGCATCGCCAGCAGGCAGGCCACCGCGGCGACTGCCACAAACATGGTACGTCGTGTCATTAGTCAATTCCTCCGACTGTCAGAAAAGGTGTTTCCTCAATGTTCCATAGACTGCTTTGACTCAAAGCAGCCGTCGGCGGACAATCATCCAGGCAACATCCATGCACGCCGCGCTGTATACGTACGATAATTGTGCCGACTTTGCGGGTTAGAATAACAGTGCTTGTGACGTTGTCAAACGAACTCAGGAGGTTTCCGCTGTTTGGATAAACCTGTCTAAACTTCAATCCTCAACTCCATAACCGGGCTAGCGTGCGATTTGTCAGCTGGCAAACGAGTTTCCGGATCACGTGAAATGACACATCGAAGCCCACCCTCCTCCCAAACACGCACGTGGTCTATCTGCCAGCAGATGCACATGTTAGGCGATGTCCCCTGGATCATGGGCATCGTGAATGTGACTCCCGACAGTTTCTCTGACGGCGGTTCATTTCTCGAAACCAACCGTGCGGTCGAACACGGACTCACGCTGGTTGAAGAGGGGGCTGACATTCTGGACATTGGTGGAGAATCGACCCGCCCGGGAGCGGCCGCAGTCACCGAAACCGAAGAACTGCAGCGAGTGATCTCTGTCATTGAGCGACTCGCCAACTCGACGCAGGTTCCCATTTCAATTGATACGACGAAGGCATCCGTTGCCCGTGAAGCCCTCGCAGCGGGAGCCGCGATTGTGAATGACGTCTCCGCCCTGACGCTCGATCCGGCGATGGTCGAGGTCTGTGCTGGCTCGGAATGCGGCGTCATCGCCATGCACATGCGAGGCACCCCCCGGACCATGCAGGATGATCCACAATACACGAATGTCGTCAGCGACATTGTCACCTACCTCAAGCAGCGACTCGGCTCACTCGCACAGTTGGGGATCGATCCCGAACGGGTCGTGCTCGATCCGGGCATCGGGTTCGGCAAGACGGCTGCACACAATCTGGAGATCCTCTCGAATATCGCTGCCTTCCGGGCACTCTGTCGTCCGGTACTCATCGGCCATTCCCGCAAGCGATTTCTTAAGAAACTCATCGGCCGCGAAATCGACGAACGGACCGCAGGCACGATCGGCGTCGCCATCGCCCTCGCCCAGCAACACACCGACATCATCCGCGTCCATGACGTCAGAGCCGTGAAAGACGCCATTACCGCATGGCGCGCGATTGGTTAAGAAAGGAGTTGGATTAGCCACACATTTCAAATGTGCGGCTAAACAGACTCTCACTCAGCACGTGGTGGGCGTTGCATCAATGTTTCGGTCGCTTCGAGTGGGGACTTTCCCTCATACAGTACGGAGTAGATCTCGTTGGTGATGGGCATTTCGATGTGCATTTGTCGTGCGAGATCGTGCACGCTGCGGGTCGTGTTTACACCTTCGGCGATCGAGGCCATGTGGGTCATGATCTCATCGAGTGACTGACCCTGACCGAGTTTCTCACCAACGAGTCGATTACGACCATGGGGGCTCATGCAGGTCGTGATGAGATCTCCAATGCCAGCAAGTCCGTTGAAGGTGGACGGTTCAGCTCCGAGAGCGACGCCGAAGCGGGTAATCTCGACGATACCCCGCGTCATCAGGGCCGACTTGGCATTATCGCCGAACCCGAGGCCATCACACATGCCGGCTGCGAGGCCGATCACGTTCTTGAGAGCGCCGGCCAGTTCGACGCCCAAGGGGTCCGTGTTTGTGTAGACCCGAAAGCGGTCGGTCGTGAACATGGATTGGACCTGCTCCGCGAGTGTGATGTCCGTGCAGGCTGCGACCACTGAGGCGGGCAATCGCCGGGCAATCTCCTCAGCATGACTTGGTCCACTGAGCACGACGACCGGTCGTTCACCCAGCACGTCCTGCACGATCTCGCTCGGTCGCAAGAAGGTTTCGTTCTCGATCCCCTTCACGATACTGACGACCGGAGGGTCAGCGGGAAGCGAGGGACGCAGGGTCGTCAGCGTCTCGCGGACGAACTTGGTGGGGACCGCCAACAACAGGAAATCAGCACGTTCGACCGCCTCTTTAATGTCTGAAGTGATTTCAATTGATTCGGGAATCGGTACACCGGGGAGGAAACGCTCATTGACGCGTGTTTCTGCGATTCGCTGCGGATTATCGGCCTCACGAGCCCAGATCGAGACGTCCTGACCGGCATGATCAGCCAGCAGAATCGCACAGGCCGTTCCCATCGCACCGCCGCCAAGAATGGTCGTCTTCATCGCCTTGAATCCCGATGTTGATCTTGAAGGGCACGGATCGGTTGCTCACGGTCTTCGCATCAACTGATGCAACCTCTACAACCCGCATGGACGCTCCCAACTGTCAGCCGTTCTTCGAGAAACGGTTTGCCTCCGGGCTACGGCGACCTAGTGTTGTCGCGTACAACTCTACCTCGGGAGAATCTAATGCAACTCGCCCCCGAACAACAGACCGGCTTCCTCAACCGCCGCACGTCGCTGAACAATAGTCCTCCCGGAGTGGAGCGACGTCAGTTCAAGACGGCTCACAACTCCGATCGTCCGGAGGTGAATGAGCTGGCGGAAGCCGTCGACCAATACAAGCTGCGTCACCGCCGTCGTTTCATCACGTTTGATGAACTGTTCGACGTGATGTCCTCGCTCGGCTACCACCGCTGAGAAGCGGCCATCAGCAGATTGAGTCTTCCAAGCCCATGTGGAACGTCCCCGTGGGCTGTTTGTCCTTGGAGACATCAGCGACGAGCAGTGCGATTAGTTGATCAGTCCCCATAATCGCGGACCAAACACGATCATGCCGACCGCGAGCGCGACGACGGCCGCGATGAGCACGCCACCCGAAGCGACGTCCTTGGAGATCCGCGCCAACTCATGCTCGTCGGGTGACACGAGATCGACCACTGACTCGATCGCTGTGTTGAGCAACTCGGCGGTCCAGACGAGTCCGATCGCCAGCAGGATCGCTGTCCACTCAAGTGCGGTGATTCCGAACCCCAGCGACAGGGCAACGACGACCACAGTCGCTGCCAGATGGATACGGGCGTTTCGCTGAGTTCGTACGGTATATGCGACGCCGTTCCCTGCATTCGCGAAACTCTTCAGCAGTGATCTTCGCCAGCGCATCAGGAGGAGCCCCTTTCGAGGATCAGTCGTGTGACTTCCGGACGGCAGCGCCACCGAAGAGGATGACGTCCCGCCAAGCCGCGGGAGACGTGCATCACGGTCGATGACTGCTCAAACGTTCCGGCCGCGTATCGGACCCCCTGCGAACTTGGCGAGTAGACAGGCCCCATCACAGGGAGCACCACCTGTCCCCCGTGATTATGGCCGGAGAGCATCAAATCGACTTCCTTTTGTTGGGCCCAACGAAAGTGGTCCGGAGTGTGAGAGAGTAGCAGACGAAAGTCCACGTCGGATGTTTGCTCGATTTTGGGCCGACTTCCCAGCCAGGGCGTCTCATCCCCTGCGATGGCCATACGATGTCCCAGATGTTCGATCGTTTCCACAGTGCTGCCGACACTTCTCCATCCATGCGAGGAGACGTGTTCGCGAATTGTCTCCGCACCCTGTACCCAGTCATGATTCCCCAGGATGAAGTACCTTCCTAAAGGGGCATCTAACTGTCCCAGCGTCGAAGGCAGCCACTCAACACACGCCATGTCATCGATCAGGTCGCCGGTGAAGACAACCAGGTCAACCGGTTCATCACGCACAAGAATGGTCACTGCCTCGAAGTACTCACGTTCGATTGTCGGCAGCAAATGCCAGTCGGACAAATGCAGGATACGCAGCCCCTGCCAGGCCAGTGGCAGTCGGGGCAGAGCAAGCCGTTTCTCCGTGATCTCAACCGTGAACTGTTCATTCCACGGGAACTTCGCCAGTGACTGATAGGGTCCGACCCCCACGGGGCGACGTCCGAGGTGGCGCTCGATGTCAATGATGCTTGACTGCTCAGCGAGTAATGCGGGTGGAGTCGAACGCCACTGATAACGAACGATACCGATCATCAACCCGATACAGCCCGCCGCACACAAGCACATTATGGCCATCCAAGCTGCCGAAACCTCACTCCATCGGCCATCAATCAAGAGACGCGGTCCGGTCACACCCGAGAACCAGATCAGGAGCAGAGGAAATCCAAGAATGGCCGCATCATGCACATGCCGAGAGTGCCGCAGAATGGCATGAGGGAGTGCCAGGGAATGCAGGCGGTTGATCAGTGAAACCCACAACTGGGTATGCCCTGCGATCAGCAGAGCAAAAAGAAACAGATTCCACCAGTTCATTTCAGATCAATCTTTGAATCAAGCATGATCGCAGGGGTGCCGAATTCTAGCGGACTGGCAATAATCCCCCCACACCGCTTTCATCCCACGTTTAGCGACGCATCGCGAATGCGTCTCCCATCAGTATGGGCTACCGCAACCTTCGTGAATGCATCAACGACCTTGAGCGGACTGGTCAATTGGTCCGCATCGAGTCAGAGGTCGATCCGTACCTTGAGGCAGCAGAAATCCAGCGGCGTGTCTACCAGGCACAAGGTCCAGCGATCCTCTTCAACCGCGTCAAAGGCTGTCGGTTCCCGATGGTGTCCAATCTGTTCGGCACCATCGATCGTGCGCGATTCCTGTTCCGTGACACGCTCGCCCTCGTTCAACGGCTCGTCGACATCAAGCTCGATCCTGCAAGTGCGCTCAGATATCCACTGCAATCGGCCCGAGCATTCCCGGCTGCATGGGCCATGCGACCGAAGTTTGTCCGCTCCGGTCCGATCCTTGCTCATGAGACAACCATCAGCCAACTCCCCCAACTCGTCTCTTGGCCGGACGACGGGGGGGCATTCGTCACGCTACCGGCGGTCTATTCTGAAGACGTCAACAAACCGGGCTGGCAATCGTCCAACCTCGGCATGTACCGCATCCAACTCTCCGGAGGAGACTACGAGCCGGACAGACAGATCGGTTTGCACTATCAACTCCACCGCGGTATCGGTGTCCATCACACACAGGCCGTTCGCTCCGGCAAACCGTTCCGCGTGAACATCTTCGTCGGCGGCCCGCCTGCATTGCCACTCGCTGCGGTCATGCCTCTTCCTGAAGGGCTATCAGAACTCACGTTCGCTGGAGCCCTCGGCGGACGTCGAATGAAAATGATCCGCCGAACGGATTCGCTCCCTCTCGCTGCCGAAGCTGACTTCTGCATCACCGGCACCGTCGACCCTGACCGGCTCCTCCCGGAGGGACCGTTCGGCGATCATCTCGGCTACTACAGCCTCACGCACGACTTTCCGGTCCTCGATGTTGAGCACGTCTATCATCGGAAGGACGCCATCTGGCCCTTCACAGTTGTCGGCCGTCCCCCTCAAGAGGACACGACGTTCGGTCAACTCATCCACGAGATCACCGGCGCTGCCATCCCACAAGTGTTGCCAGGAGTGAAAGCGGTCCATGCTGTCGACGCTGCGGGTGTGCATCCGTTGCTGCTCGCCATCGGCAGCGAACGTTACACGCCTTACTCGAAGGAACAGCGACCACAGGAACTCCTCACGCAGGCCAACGCGATCCTCGGTCAGGGACAGCTATCGCTGGCGAAGTACCTGCTGATCGTCAACGAAGCGGACGATCCGACTCTCGACATTCATGACATCCCCGCGTTCCTGTGTCATCTGCTCGAACGCGTCGACTGGACCCGCGACCTGCACTTCCAGACTCGCACCACCATCGACACGCTCGACTACTCCGGCAGCAGTCTCAATGCGGGATCGAAGGTCGTGATCGCAGCGTCCGGTCCGAAACGACGTGACCTGCCGACCGAACTGCCGACGGGCCTCACACTCCCTGATGAGTTTCGCAACCCCCGAGTGTGTCTGCCGGGCATTGTTGCCATCGAAATGAGATCCGAGATCTCAAATCTCAAATCTCAGAATTGGCCATCAGCCATCGAGCAACTCTCCTCCCTCAACTCGTTCCCGCTCATCCTGCTCGTCGATGACAGCGACTTCGTCGCTTCATTCCTCAACAACCTGCTATGGGTGACGTTCACTCGTTCCAATCCTGCAGCCGACATCCACGGGATTGACGCATTCACAGAAGAAAAACACTGGGGCTGTCGCGGTTCACTCATCATCGACGCTCGTCTGAAACCGCATCACGCACCGCCGCTCATCGAAGATCCACAGGTGACGAAGCGTGTCAACCAACTTGCAACAAAGGGCGGACCGCTCGAAGGACTCCTGTAGCTGAACTCGCCAGAGTTCAGAAGGTTCATGTGAAATACCCAGGCTGAATTCTGGCGAATCTAGCTACGATGTTGGCGAATCACGCGACAGTTCAAGCCAATCCCGCGACGAAAGCATGGCAATGGTCCCCGACGAAATCTTCGATGTCTGCGATCCCGATGACAATGTGATTGGACAGGCTCCACGTGCCGAGGTGCACGCCAATGGTTTGCTCCATCGAGCTGTGCATATGTGGGTCTTTCGTTCGGACGGTCGCTTACTCATGCACTTTCGGTCGGCGAACAAGGACGAGTATCCGCACTGTTACACGTCGTCTGCCTCCGGACATGTCGACTCAGGCGAGTCTTACGATGCAGCTGCCGTTCGTGAGTTGCGAGAGGAACTCGGACTGAAGGCGTCGCTGGAGTTTCTCGTCAAGCTGCCCGCAGGACCGGAAACGGCCAACGAACACACGGTCCTCTATCGCTGCGAGACGGACGATACACCGACTCCCGACCCGGGAGAGATCGAACGGATCGAGTGGCGAACAATCGACGAGGTCGCCGAAACGATCAACGCAACTCCGGAGAAGTTCACCCCGCCGTTCCGATCATTGTTCAAGTGGTATCGCGATACTCTCGTTTAGCCGCACATTTGAAATGTGCGACTAAACCTGTTTCCGCCTATTCCTGGATCGTCACTTCGGAACCAATCGACAGCAGATCATACACGGCAGCAACGTCGTCGTTGTGCATGCGGATACAGCCGGCGGACTCACTTCTGCCGATCGAGTTGGGATCGATCGTCCCGTGGATGCCGTAGCTGTTACCGATGTCGATCCAGCGCTCACCCAATGGGTTCGCGGGATCGTCATGGTCGATGACCCCATGTGGTCCGTAGTAAGTGGGATCGACCTCTTTGTTTTGTACGGTGAACTTGCCGATCGGTGACGAGCCATCCTTGCCGATGCCGCAGGGGTAACGGGTCACGAAGTAGCCATGCGCATGAATCGTGACTTCAAAATCGCTCAGGTCGACGATGGCAGAGAAGGGGCCTTTGATGATTTTGATTCGTTGTCCCGCACGCAGTCGCTGAGGATCGACCCGATTCAGTTTTGCGAGGTACTGCCAGGGAACCTCGTACTGCTTGGCAATCGTCTGCAGCATCTCGCCCGGCTGGACTTCGTATGCGTCCATGTAGTGAGTCTGAGGCATGAAGTACACACGCTGAGCAAGTGCGTCAATTCGTTCACGAAGTTGCTCACGAGAGTCCTGCTGCTGCCAATACATCTGCGATAACTGACGATGGGCCGCAATGTGATCGACAGGATCGTTCGACGCCGACAGGCGATCAATCTCGGTGAAATCGATTCCCGGCACTGCGAGGAACTGTTCAGCGGTCTGGATCGGCGATGTCTGACGAGATGCGTTGGGATCGCTGAGGCTCACGGTCTGACGCACCTGCTGATCAGCGTACTTTCCTGTGGCTGCCTCGGTTGGAAACGGCGGCAGCGTGGGTGAAACGTCGTTGGCGAAAGTTGCACTTTCGGATTGAGCAATCGGCTCGTTGGTGAATTCGTGCTGTGCGGGGAGCGCTGGTTCGCTCTGTCCCGCTGGTATCGAGAAGGGATCAGACGGAGCCTCTGTCCTCGCAAATGACTCAAATCGAGGAGCATCATCCACCCCGTGAGTCGCAGCTGCCGGCGCTCGAACGAGTTCGGCGGAATCTGCCGGTTCCGATAGATCGAGCTCTGTGAACGTCTCAGGACTGCGGCTGCCGGTGGCGGGTGGACCGATGCGAAACGGCAGCAGATCAAACCGCCACGCCAGCGTGACCGCGACCGAACCGGTCACAAAAAACCAGAAGCGGAATGTCTGCAGGGGGTGCTTACGGGGAGCAGCATACATGGCGTTCGTCCTTGAACTCCAACATCAATTGATCGATGGCCGACCGCTCGAAAACGGACTTGATTGACTTCATTCCGTATCCGGCAACGGGTCGGACACCGAAAAATACGCATCACCTTCATCCAGAGCGGGACCACGGTTGAGTTTCCATGTGTTGCTCGGATGGAGAGAATCGAACATCTGACATCCGGTCGCTGTCAACAACAACGACACGAGTAACGGCAAAGTCATACTAATGCGGAACTTGCGCATGAGTTCACCTCCTGTGAACAGCACGGCTGCGAAGGGGTCAGCTGGAATTGGGAGACTTATGGGAGTTTGAGAGGAGCGGCAATGTATCTGTTTCCCGTAATTCGGCCAACAGCAGATTCACCTCGGTTGCCGAGCGAACTCCGTCAGGGAAGAATGATGTGGAACTGGGGCAAATACTGAAAAAACGGGAAAGGCGGGAATTCTTGACGCCGCAAATGGATCATCCCCATGAGGGTGATATGACCGATGGAGACCGCGCTCGCATCGTCGGTGAATGGGTGGAGGAGCATGCGTCGCTCGTCTATCGCTTTGCGTATCGACTGTGCGGATCGGCTGCCGATGCGGAAGACCTCGTTCAGCAGGCCTTCCTGACCGCCCAGCGCAAGTTCGATCAGCTGCGGGACGGCGAGAAGGTCCGGCCCTGGCTGCTCACCATCGTCCGGAACAACTACCTCAAGAGTTTGAGACACACAAAAAGGTTTGTCACTTTCGAATCGCACGATGGAATCGTCGATCCGTCACACGAACACTGGGACAGGCCGATCGACAGCGAGGAACTCCAGACAGCCCTCAATCAGATGCCCGAGGAGTTCCGAACACCCGTGATTTTGTTTTACTTTGAGGAGATGAGTTATAAGGACATCGCAACACACCTGGGCATCCCGGCTGGCACGGTGATGAGTCGTCTTTCGCGCGGCAAGGCATACCTCCGACAGCACCTCGTTGCACGACTTGGAGAGGACGTCCCCGTCTCAGCGGACCACTGAAAGTAGCCATCACGCCCACGTGATGAGCGGAGCGAGAGAAGACGCCCAGCAGCAGAGCCGACAACAACCGACAACGGATGGACCCGACCCACAATCACTCATGAACAACTCGCCTCACAATCCGACGCTGCGTGAGCAACTCGACGCCATGCGTCCCGACACGGACGACCTGCGTGATCCGGACGTGCAGGAAGCCGCGCGCGCGATCGTGGAATCCGAAGAGTGGCGATCCGTGTTCAACCGACAGCAGGCGTTTGATCGTGAAGTGTCCAATGCGATGCAGGACGTGGACGTGCCGAACAATCTGCAGGCAAGATTGCAGAACGCCCTATCAACTGACAGCGACGCCTCTAACCCTCCCCCCTCTCCCCTTGAGGGAGAGGGACAGCTTCGCAAGCGCAGCGCCGAGAAGCAGGGTGAGGGGGCGGGGCGGGTCAGCAAAAGCGAGCCAACCCCAACGTCGCTCCCCCTCACCCTGATCTCTCGCTTACGCTCGAAATCTGTCCCTCTCCCTCAAGGGGAGAGGGGGACTGCTGTCACGCCTCCGCTTGTCCGCCCCTCTCGTCGCACATGGACACGCACCATCATCGCAGCATCGGCCATGTTCCTCGTCGCAGGACTCGGCTGGCTCTTCCTCCCGCATGGCGTGACAACCTTCGCTCTGGATGAAGTCCGACAATCTCTCCCCTTCGAGAATGGCGGTCTCGATTCGACGTCCCTCACCAACTTCGATGGCTCATTCGACGCCCCCCTGCCGAGCGGTCCGTGGTCAGAGTGGCTACAGTCGGAAGCTGCGGGTCTCGACCTCGACGGCAACGGCACCCACGACGCAGCGATCTACGAGTTCGCCTACCGAGGCACACACGGCTACCTCCTTGTGCTCCCCGTCTCCCGCATCAGCGATCCACCGGCCCGCACCTTCTTCAACACGGCGACCATTTCCTACACCCCCGCCACCAACGTCGCCTGGATCGCCCCGACCGAAAAAGTCGTCTACCTCTGCCTCCTCGACCACGGCCAACTTGACACGCTCTCCCGCGTACTGACGCCGGCAGCTGCGTAGTTCGAGCGATGCACGGAGGAAGTTTGTCATGTTGATGTGATGATGCCTCAGTGATAGTCTGACCGGAGGCGATTGCTGGGATTAGCCGTAGGGGGGGAGAAATGCGCGGTTCAAAGTTGCATTTGCATTCATGGTTGATTGTGTGGTTAATCGCGATCCCAAGAAGCGACATTGTTGCTGATGATCCCTCCAACATGGCGGAAGGAGAGTACGTAATCCAGGGGACATGCCGATCTTCTGATCAAGCACCGATCGCAGACGTGCGTGTTGAACTGTACGTCGCCTTGTCTCGCACTGTCCCTGTCGAACTACTCCGCGAAACGAAATCTGACGAAAACGGTGAGTTCCGGTTTGAGGGGTTGAAAGCTCCGAAATATGTCCCTCAGCGCGAGGAGTATCGCAGATACGCCGTTGTTGCATCAGCACCCGACTTGGCAACCAGGGTTGACTCAGTCTCGCATCCGAGTGATGACTCACTGGATCTCGTGTTGTCCTCCGCAGCGACTCTCAAGGGACGGGTGATCAATGAGACTGGTGACCCAGTACCGAATGCGATTCTCTTCAGAAACAATGTTCTGGGCCAAAGCCTGCCGGGAATCACAAGCGCCCTGTCAGATGTTGAAGGCAGATTCGCGATCACGGACATCTTTCGTTTTAAGACACAATTCATCGAAGTTGGAGACCCTGACACTCTTCTCACGAAGTTGATTCCGCGGAGCCAAATCGTCTGTCAAGTCGAGCATCCGGATTATGGGAATCAGCCTTTTACGATCGCAGAAGCTCCAGCGACGATCGAGGTTGTCCTGAAGGAGCCTGCGATCATTGAGGGCACGGTCCTTGATACCGTCACCCAGCAACCGGCTCGAGGTGTCCGAGTGTCAGCTCATGCCGTCCACGATGAGACCTACCGAGGTGAAATTCTGGGAGATGGCGAGACAGTGACAGATGACGAAGGCCGTTACCGACTCCTTCTCATTCCAGATCACTACAACATTTGGGCCAGCATGACTGATCGAACGGTTGACGCGATGAAATCGTTCGAAGCGAAAGCTGGGGCCAACGTTGCTGTGGACCTCAAGATGATCGCAGGTGGGTGTATCGAAGGCCGGCTGATCGATTCCGACGGCCAACCCGTCACCAGCTCACCCAGTGAACCGATCTCGATTGGAGTACATGGGCCTGCCCGCCCCTTCGATGGATCGACCGTACAGGCCACAATGGTCGAAGAAAACGGCACATTTCTCCTGCGCGTCCCCCCGGGTAAGAACTACCCTTATGTAATGTCCGCCAACGTCACTGCCGATCGTAATCCCTCGAACGTGCACAAATCCCAACCAGTCATCGTCGAGGAAGGGGAGACTGTCAAACTTGATATCCATGTTGGCGGATGATGTCTGCGATCGGTGGATAATGTCAGTAGATGTTCCGTCGATCACCGTATGCGTGCATGACTCTTTGTCGAAGTCCGAAAAGGCCACTGAGGATGATCGCTTTCATGATCACCAGCCCCGCCGACTGCGCGGACGCTTCGCGGAAGTCGGTTAGTCCGAACAGCAGGAACGTGAGGGCATACACCGGCTCAAGTGATGACTTGCGGTGTCGCCGCCAGCGGTGGATGACCAGTCCGGCGAAGACGAACCAGACGGTGCCCTCGAACAGGTTGAACCAGCGATAGACGTGCCCCCATGTTCCAGTCGTCTGCGGGTCGTACGTCCACCAGGGCTGGGTGAGCAGTTCGTGGAGCATGGTGGTTATGGTGACAGATCAATACCGACGTTAGACTATGGAAAGTGCACTGCATCAATGAGGGAGAAAGATGAGTGAGGATAATCTTGAACCGCGATTAGCAATGTCAGTCGCAGAGATTTGTGTCATCGTGTTCATCCTTTCCACACTCTCTGCCATCGTGCTTCCAGCGATCGATAGTGCACGGGAGAGTGACGGACTTCCGCCGCAATATCCAATTCTCACATTCCTTTTCGACCTGAACAAATGGCTCTTCCTCGTCGGACTCCCTTGTTTCGTAACAGCGATCGTCGCTGTATTGCTGCTCCTCTTACGACGGAATCTCCCCGAGTCCCTTCGTAGACGGCTCCCGATAACACCACATAAGAGGTAGCGGACTGTGTGCGGACACCGTTGACAGAACCATCCGACCCACGGGGCACAGCCCGTGGGCTTCCTAATCAACTATTCATCCAATCAACCAATCATCTATCAATGCTTCGCTACGCCATCATCGGAGCGGGTGCCGTTTCCGACTATCACCATGTGCCGGGCATCAATCTTGATCCGCGGGCTGAACTTGTCGCTGTCTGTGATCCGAACGAGGAACTGCTGGAGAAACGCAGAACCGACTGGGGGATCAACAAGGTGACGACCCGGTATCAGGAGATTGCGGACGATCCGGACGTGGATGCGGTCGTGATTGCGACGCCCAACTTCACGCACAAGGAGATCGCACTCTCCTGCATCGCCGGCGGCAAGCATGTGATGTGTGAGAAGCCGCTCGGCCTCAACTTTGCCGATGCGGACGAGATGTACCGGGCTGCGGAGGAGCAGGGGGTCAAGCACATGACGGCCTTCACCTATCGCTTCGCTCCGTCGATGAGATATCTGCGGCATCTCGTCCGGTCCGGAGCGCTCGGCACGCCTCGCCACTTCCGATCGCAGCGGTTCCTCGACATGCCCGAGACCAGTTGGGGCTGGCGACAGTACACGGACAAAGCCGGGGCAGGGGACCTGTTCGACATGACGATCCACCGCATCGACTTTGCGATGGACCTGATGGGCCCGATCACCTCCGTCTGCGGAGCGGTCGCCCAGTTCGCACCGCGTGACAAAACCCCCGACGGCGGCTCATGCCCTCCGTCCGAGGTGGACGACTGGTCGGCCCTCATCGGCCGCTTCGAGGGAGGCGCGGTCGGCGTGTGGGAAGGCAGCGTCCTCATGAAGGGCCAC
>JAGQQG010000011.1 GCA_020426325.1 Planctomycetaceae bacterium
CAGTGAAGCATTCATCTACGTCGCCATGATCCACATCATGGTCAGACGACTCAACTAACCCTTTTCAAACGCGTTCTAAGAGTTCAGCCAACTTGACCTCTCCAACAACACGTCTGATCATCGGCTGCGGATACCTCGGTCGCCGAGTCGCCACCCGTTGGGTCAAGAACGGGGACATGGTGTACGCTCTCACTCGCTCATCCACTCACGCCGAAGAACTCGCCACACTCGGCGTTCGACCGATCCTCGGCGATGTGCTCGATCCATCGACTCTGACAGTCATGCCCCATGCGAGCACCGTGCTCTACGCCGTTGGTTACGATCGCACGAGTGACGCCTCGAAAAGAGTGGTTTACGTCGAGGGCCTGCGAAATGTGCTTGCGGCTTTGCCGACATCCGTCGAACGGTTCGTATACATCTCAAGCACCAGCGTGTACGGACAGTCTCAGGGTGAAGAGGTCGACGAAACCTCTCCCTGTCATCCCGCAACCGAAGGAGGACAAATCTGCCTCGATGCGGAGCTACTCGTGCGAGAGACGCTGGCGAATCGACTCTCAACACACATCCTGCGACTCTCCGGCATCTATGGCCCCGGTCGGCTAATCGCGCGGATCGATGGTCTTCAAGCAGGGCGCCCGTTGCAGGTCGAACCCAATGGCTGGCTGAATCTGATTCACGTCGAAGATGCAACAACCGCCGTCATCGCATGCACAAACCATGAAGCGACTGGCTCGCCTTTGACGCTGGTTTCAGACGACCGTCCGATACAACGCCGCACCTTTTACGAAACACTCGCACAGCTGGTCTCTGCACCAGTTCCAAAGTTTGAGTGTTCTGCGGAAGTCACATCACAAATCGGTAAACGTTGCAACAATCGCCGTCTCCGCGACGACCTGGGCATCACACTCGCTTTCCCCACGATTGACGCAGGACTGCCACATGCAGTCACGGCAATCGCACGTTGAGTTTGAGTTTGGTCTCAGGATTGCATCTTCGGTGTGGAAGTCAACTGGCCGTGGTGGCCAGTGTTGGTTTTCAACACGGAGGAGAGCAGCATGGTGGGACCGGCGAAACTTGTACAACGGCATTTTGAAAATGTGACAGACCCGCGAGTTGAGAGTCACTACCTTTTAGCCGCATTGAGGCAGTATCGTTCCTGCCTCTGTGCGGTACTCTCTTGTCCAAGTCAAGTGTCACCGAGTGGGGAAACACAATCAAAGGTCTTTCCGCGACAACCCTCCTTCGCAGGAACTGTGGAAATGCTTGGTTGGTGGTGTTCTGGTCACATGGCTCTCGCAACACTTTGAACTCCGTGCCTCAGGTGGCACAGATATTTCTGTCTGTGGACAGTTTGCCTCAGCGATGGACCATCAGATGAACGAGTCGGTCAAAATCGCTGCCAATTTGGCTGTCTGATGCTGAGTGTTGCCTTTCTGCAACATCAGTGGACTGCCTCTCTCACTTCTCTGATTCGTCTCAATCAGTTTGGTCATCAGGACCGCATCGGGGCGGTTGGATCGTAACGACATGTGGCGAAATGTCTTCGTGAGAGTTTGCGCAGGGATCGCACATTGCCCACGCGTTTCAGTTTCGCTGCGCTATGCTTGGGCGGCAGATTCCGGGACCGGCTCGATTCTCCTGCATGTTCGAGATTTGGTCCCAATGACATTTGAAGCCGGTGTGAAACTCTGGCAGCATAAATGATCGAAAGGATTCTGCAGGCCAACTGTGAATATCCCACTGATGAACCGATTTGGAGGAACGAGACCATGAGAACCGCACTTCTTGGAGCAGTGCTGAGTCTCATCGCACTGTCAGCGACGTCCGCCCAGGCGGGCGGATTCTGCGGGGCTGCCTGTTACAACAATTGTCCAACGACATGTTGTCAGCCGACCGCTTGTTACACCGCTTGCCGTGTCGAACGTCAGACGTGTCAGCGGACCGTCTACAAGACGTGTTATGAGCCACAGCAGTACACGACCTACCGCAATGTCTACGAGACTGTCTGCGAGGAACAGCCGGTGACGTGCTACCGCACTGTTGTTGAGCAGGCATGTCGTGAGGAGCAATACCAGGTGCAACGCCTGGTGACCGAGACCGCTTATCGCGAAGAAAGCTATCAGGTGCAGCGTCCCGTTTGGGAAACGCAGTATCGCGAACAATGCTATCAGGTGTCTCGCCCCGTCTGGGAAGAGTCGACCCGCGAGTGTCGATCAACCGTGTATCGTCCCGTAACCGAGACGTGCGAACGGGAAGTCTGCCGCACCGTCATGCGTCAGGTGACGGAAACGATCAATCAGGAGCGTTGCTACACGGTCATGCGACCCGTCACAACAACCCGCACGGTACGTCGGATGTCCGGTCAATGGCAGACTCAGACGTCTTACCATCCCGGTCCCGTGATGCCTCGACTGGTGCACGATCAGTGTGGCTGTCCGAGGATCTGTATGGTGCAATGTCCCGGGTTCACGACCTGCCGCCGCGTGTGGTGTCCACAGGTCGTCGAGTGTCAGGTGCCCTGCACCACCTATCAGCCGGAGGTCGTTCGCCAGAGTTGCCCGATTCAAGTCTGCAAAATGGTCCCGCAGACGATTGTCGAGAAGATCCCCTATCAGGTCTGCAAGATGGTTCCGCAGGAAGTCGTGACGAACGTGCCCGTGCGGACCTGCCGCTGGGTCAACGAGACCAAGACCTGCCAGATCCCGTACCGCACCTGCAAGATGGTCTGCGAGACCAAGACCTGCCGGATTCCCTATCAGACGTGTCGCACAGTTTGTGAAACACGCACCCGTAAGGTGCCCTACTGCGTGCAGAAGCAGGTGCCTTATACGGTAACCAATCGTGTGAACAAGGTTGTCTGTCGTCAGGAACCTGTGACATGCACACGCATGGTCGCCAAGGTTGTCCCAACCGTCGAGTCATACGAAGTTTGCCGGATGGTCCCGGTGCAGAATTGCTGTGATTCGTGCGGCGGATGCTCGGACTGTGCAGACGGAAGTTGTGGATCAACAGCGGTCCCCTACGAGGCCGCACGTCCGATCAGCCCCGCTGACGGGACTGCTCCTCAGGAGGATGGTTCCTCAGAACAGCCTACTCCAGCGACTCCCGAAGAGTCTGATCCAAACTCAACCCTTTTTCCGGACCTTGAAGCCGGACCGGCAGCGTGAGACAATTTCTCTCGCCTGAAACGGAGATCGGACGGCTGGGCACGAATGTGCCAGCCGTCCGATTTTTTTGTCTTCATCTTCATTGCTGATTGCCATGTCCCAGAAGCTTCGCGATCGGATCGCCCGCTACACGAATCTCGATGCTCCCGTTGGCTTCGAAGAACCGGTTTTGAAAGCCGCCAGAGAGGAGTTGGCCGCTTGCTGTGACCGTGTCGAAGTCGACTTGAGAGGCAATCTTTACGCCTTCCAGACAGGCACGGATGAGCATGCCCCGCTCATCATGATCACCGCTCACGCGGACGAAATCGGCTTCATGGTAACATCGATTCTGGAGAACGGCTTTCTCCGATTTACCAAACTCGGGTATCCAACCGACACGGTGCTTCCAGGACAGCGAGTACGGGTCCTCGCTGACGGCGATGTTGCAGAAGGGGTCATTGGCGTCAAGCCCGCACACATCCTCTCTGCAGATGAAGCGAGACAGGTCCCGGCACTCAGCAATTTGTATATCGACATTGGAGCGACGTCTGCCGAGGAAGTGGCCTCCTGGGGCATCGAGGCGGGAACTCCCGTCACGTTCGTGGGTGAACTCATTCAGACACGTAACGAGCACCGTTGTTTCGGCAAGTGTGTCGACAACCGTGCGGGCATTGTGGCGCTGCTCGAAATTGCCGAGCAACTGCACGAAAATCCCTGTGCCGCCAGTGTGGCCTATGTCGTGGCTGTCGAGGAAGAGATTGGCCTGCGGGGGGCCGAGGTTGCAGCCCAGCATGTCAAGCCTGACGTCCTGTTTGTCCTGGATACCGTCCCCTCCGGAGGCACACCCGATCTGCGGCCTGACGAACTCCCCTGGGATATCGGCAAGGGGGCTTTGCTCAAGGTCCGTGAAGTCAAAGGCCTCTCGACACAACGTCCATTGAGGGACCTCGTGCGTCAGGTCGCGGAAGAAGCAGGTATCCCGTATCAGTGGATCGTCGATACCGCCGGGATTACCGATGCGACATCCGCTCAACAAGCGAGCGGCGACATCGCAGCGATGGTCATCGGCATCGCCCGACGCTATGCCCATTCAGCCGTCGAAATGTTCGATCTGAGAGATGTCCAGGCACAGATCGACCTGACAGTTGCCGCAATAGCTCGTATTACCTCAGTCGACCAGCTTCGACGGCTGTAAGATTCTCCACGTTGTCCGGCAATTTTTGCCATATTGTTACGACTGATAGAATCGATTCATGTCACCCATCTTCTACGACCGATACGATGGATGAAAAGCCCTTGTCGCGGCGTGCTCAGAGGGCTGATGCGCTGCTCAAGAGACGCTCGTCATTAAGAGTTCAACGAAAGATCACTGAGGCATTTGCCTGATCGGTCACATCTTGTCCTCATTAGTCCGAGACTGCTCTTGAGGAGGCCGAATGCCAACGGTAAGGAGACCACCATGCGTCGCGTGCTGACGATTCTCGCCACTTGTGCCATGCTTGTCGGGCCCGCTCCCAGCCAAGCCGAGAACCCGTTCGACTTTAGCGACTGGGATCGCAAGCCAAAGGCTGACAGTTGGCAGACCGACACGGCATCCCCTTCTGGGGAATTGACGGAGAGGCCATCTCGTCCTCCTCAGCGGCCTGCCAGTAACATCAAAAACTATTCGTCAGAACTTTTTGGCGGGGCAGGTGGTGAAGACCAGCAGCCCACTCGGTTCTCCCGAACAGAAACAAGTCGCAATCGACCGAACAACTCATTAGCCGAGGGGGATGAGCTTCCATTGCCTCCCGAAGTCAAGCGGCATATCACCAAAGACGACCTTTACGTTCGGGAACCCGATGACACGCTTGAGCGGTTCAACGAGTTCCTCAAGGCACGCAAGGTTGACACGGCTGCGTATGTTCAGGACGCAGAGGCTTCCGCTGAACCAAAGATTCAAAGGGTCTCCGGCGAACGTGACTCGTCATCCATCTGGGATCTCGATCCGCAGCCAGAACCTCAGCCTGCTCGAAACGAATTCACGGAATCAGGTTCTTCAGATCAGCGAACCAATCCCTTTGCAACTGAGACACCCACACGCAGCCGTTTCTCTTTTCTGGAAGAATCAGCGCCGAGTACGTCCAACAATCGGCCTCGCTTGACGGATCCAATCTCGACGACTCGGGAGGTTCCAATGTCTGTGGATGTGCCGACATCCTTTGCCTCGCAATCGCAGGAACCGTCAGCACGACCCGATGTCAATCCGTTTGAAGTGCAGGACCTGCCCGTCAAGCGAGAGGAATCTGCCACTCAATTGGAAGGGGCCCGATCACGAACCGTAAACACCGCCAGTCTGGGGCGCGGGCCATTGCCCGAATTGCCAAGCGACCACCAGTCAACTGTTCCGACAGCGACGCACTCGCGTATCTCGTCGCACTTGAGCAGAATCGGTCAACAGGAGGCAGCTCCAGCAGTGTCTGCTGTCTGGAAGCCATTGGGGCCTCTGAACGTCGGTCAGGAGTGTCCGTGTGAACTCGTGGTCACAAATGAAGGTCAATCCATCGCAGAGCGAGTGAGTATTGAAGCTCGTCTTCCGGAATCAGTTCGGGTTGCGAAGAGCGATCCTGCCCCCGTCGATGAGAAAGCCTTCCTTGGTTGGCGTCTGGAAAACCTTCAACCGCAGGAAACACGCAGCATCAAAGTGACGATCATCCCCACTCAACCCGGCCCCGTCGACGCTTCTGCACAGGTGCGCTACACATCGTCCAGCGTTCAGTCGCTGACTGTTTCGGAACCTCAGTTGAATATCGTCGTCAGCGGTCCCACCGAGATTTCCGTCGGAGAACCGGCAACCCAGACCGTTACTGTTCGCAATCCGGGGACGGGTGTTGCCAGTAATGTCCGATTGGAAGCGATCATCCCCGCAGGTCTCGAACACGTCCGTGGGAGTCGTCTCCTCATGGACATCGGCTCGCTTAACCCTGGTGAAACACGCCGCATGCGATTGGCTCTTGCCGCAGTCGCTGGCGGACCGCAGATTATTCAAGTCCATGCCGAGGCAGATGCTGGTCTCGTCCACAACGCGTCTGCCGAGGTCAATGTTATCGCTCCCAGCCTCAAGGCTGCCATTGATGGTCCGGGTCTGCGGTATCTCGGACGAGAGGCAGTCTTCACTCTCAGCGTGATGAACGACGGGGCAGCTGCCACCGACAACGTCCAACTGATGCATCATATCCCCGAGGGATACGAGTTTGTGAGTTCAGATCGTGGAGCCAAGTACGACTCATCAACGCGAATGTTGAACTGGTTCGTCGGCCGCCTGTCACCTGAGCAACCACAACAACTCCGCGTCACCCTGCTCGCCACCAAGGCGGGTGAGTTTACGCAAGCCGTGCGAGCAACCTCGGAGCATGGTTCCTACAGCGATGCACAGATGCAAACCCGCGTCGAAGGTACCGCCTCGCTCGTCGTCGAAGTCTCCGACCTCGATGATCCGGTCGAGACCGGAGTCGAGACAGCCTACGAGATCAGAATCATGAACGAAGGCACAGCGAGTGCCAACCAGGTCGGACTTTCCTGCGAATTGCCGTCCGGGCTCGTCTTTCTCAAAGCGGCCGGCCCCTCACAACACAAGGCTGATGCGGGTGGCATCATGTTCAAGCCGATTCCCGAGGTGAAGGCCGGACAGACCATCACTTATCAGGTCTTCGTCAAAGGTGATGTCGCCGGAGACAAGCGATTCCGTTGCCGCCTCACCAGCGATGCCCTTTCACAACCGCTGTTCACCGAAGAACTCACCAAGTTCTACGGAGAATGACCGATCGAGTGACAGATCAACAACCCGCAGACGCCCGGCCCTCAGTTGCCGGGCGTTTTGCATTTGGTTCACACGCCATTCGGTGTCGAGAGCCGCCCGCGTTGATCCTCCACCAGTCAAAAGACATCGGGCAGACATCGATCTCGGCATACGCAATTGTTGACCTCCAAACCTGTGATGTATGCTAATGAGATCAAATGAAACTCATCCGGGTGCCCAACATGAGTTCTTCTCAGCAATTACTGGTATTCTGCCTTTGCGTGGCAGCCGCGCGTTTGTCCGTCAACGTTTCCCCTGCGATCGCTGAAGATGACGCCGGTTTCACCGCCGCTCAGATTGAGTTCTTCGAAAAAGAAGTTCGTCCACTTCTCGTTGAACGCTGCCACGCCTGTCATGGCTCCGACAAGCAAAAGGGCAGTCTGCGACTTGACTCACGAGCAGCGATCCTGCAGGGGGGCGACACGGGGCCAGCCATCGTGCTCCAACATCCAGACGAGAGCGAGCTGGTCAAGGCCATCCGTTATGGTGACGACGGCTATCAGATGCCGCCCGACGGCAAGTTGCCTCAGGAAGAGATCGACCTTCTCACCAAGTGGGTTGAAATGGGTGCCCCCTGGCCATCAGAGCACTCGGACTCTCCGTCTGCTGGCATCGTGCCACAAATGTTGGATTTCGATGAACGGACCAAGCACTGGTCGTTCCAACCCCTGCAGCGGCCAAAGATCCCCACCGTCGAGAACGTCGAGTGGTGCCGTTCGCCAATCGACCGATTTCTCCTCACCGAACTGGAAGAAGCTGGCATCACACCAGCTGCCGAAACCGATCGCAGCACTTGGCTCCGCCGAGTCTCCCTCGATGTCATCGGACTTCCCCCGACTCCGAAGGAACTTGAGACTTTTCTGAACGACCACTCTCCAGACGCCTACGAGACCGTCATCAACAGACTACTCTCGTCGCCGCACTTTGGCGAACGCTGGGGACGCCACTGGCTCGACCTCGTCCGTTACGCAGAGTCACGGGGCCACGAGTTCGACTTTGACGTCGCCAACCCCTGGCACTACCGCGACTACGTCATCCGCGCCCTCAACGACGACGTATCGTACGACCAGTTCGTCGTCGAACATGTTGCTGGCGACTTGCTTGCAGACGGCGAAGAACATTTGCGCCAACTTAGAGCCTTGGAAGACGAACACTTCCGAGACTCACTCGCTCTTCATCCTGAGTTGTTGGAGTCATTTGCTCGGCGTGGAGAATTTCCTCAGCGATATAATCCGTTGACAGGTGGAAGCGAATCTATTCTTGCAACGGGCTTCTGGTTTCTTGGTGAATGGGTTCATTCACCGGTTGACATCCGTCAGGACGAGGCGGACCGCTTCGAGAATATGATCGACGTCTACTCCAAGACGTTCCTCGGCCTCACCGTCGCCTGTGCCCGCTGTCATGACCATAAGTTTGATCCGATCACACAGAAGGACTTCTACGCCCTGCAAGGCTACTTGCAAAGCTCAGCGTATCGACAAGCTCACTTTGAAAACGAATCACACAATATGGCCATTTCGCGAGAGCTTGCAGATATTCGGATATCGGCGAAATACAAGCTACTGAAAGTCATCCAGGATGCGGCGATGCCGGTCATCGACTCGCTGGACGATTACTTGTTGGCTGCCTTTGAAATCATGAAACCAGATCGGACAGCAGAGCCTGCACAGCAGATTCTGCTGAAAGAGATCTCCACAAAGTATCAGGTCAATCCTCATCGCTTGGGGCGCTGGGTGGCTCACTTGAGAACAGCAGCAGCAGATCACCAAGACCCATTTCACCTCTGGGCTAAGTTGTGCACAGGTGAATTTTCGTCAGTCGAGGATCTCCGGAGTGCTGCCGAATTAATTGTCCCGCCATCCAGTTTGTCATGGACCGTGGAATCTGACGATTCGGAACAGAGCTTTTCAATCAAACATAGGGTGTCCAGCTCTGAGATGTCGGGAGACTCTCCCGCCATCAGTGAAGCTTTTCAAGGGGACGTTCTCGTCTCCAATGATGCTGGACATCCAATCACTGGAGTCATTCCAGTCGATTGCCAATGGTACGACACAGGCTTCGATCGATTCGATTCTTCTGAAGGATCTCAAGCAGAACCGGGTTCCCTCGGAAAAGCAATGAGTTCAGGGCGGACAATCCGCACGCCGACATTTCAGATTTCAGGAGGGCACATCTCCGCGAAAGTACTTGGGCCAGTGACCACATGTGTTGTTGTTGATTCCCATCGTCTCATTAAAGGACCACTGCATGGTGGGCTGGTCCAGCACCATCACGAAGAGTCCGGATGGCGGACTGTTCATCACGATGTCACAAGATACAAGGGACACCGGGGACATTTGGAAATCATCGGCCAGCCAGGGAATCCATTCGCCGTCGACAGTGTCCAAGATGGGACTGAACCATTAGCTGATCGTCCCTCAGATTTCTTGTTCGTGGCACAACTCGTCGGCCTCATCACAGACACCGACAATGAGCACATCACACACAAAGACATTGCCCAACTCTTTCAGAAGCATCTCCACTTAGAGATCACATGGGATATCGATATAGCTCTAGGGGAAAGGAGTGGTGCACATGATGGGGAACTCTTTCTCGCAGACTGGATCATCCATAACCCAGAGTTATTTGGTGTAGATGAACCAGTTTTTCAGAAGCGAATCCAGACAATTGCTGCACCATTCGTGGAAGGCAGGAATACTCTACTTGCACAAATACACGAAAGTTCATTCACCGCACCGGCAATCACCGATGTTTCTGGAGAAAACGAATACGTCTTCATCCGCGGAAACTGGAAGAAACCCAGTGAGGAAGTTCCAAGACGATTCCTCGAAGTCTTTTCTGGCGAGAGTATGTGCGAAGATGCTAATTATCCCGACAAAGAGCAGATCGAAATCTACTCCCACCGGAAGCACGGCTACAAGCTTCGATTCGGAGCAAGACAAGTCGAAATCAGCGGGAGGTGGCAGTTAGCCCGATGGATGGTCGATCCCGCTAAGACGCCCATCCTGCCACGGGTGATCGTCAACCGCATTTGGCAGCACTACCTTGGTGTCGGTCTCGTCTCGACTCCGGACGACTTTGGTCACATGGGTCGGCCGCCTTCACATCCGGAGTTGCTCGACTGGCTGGCGTGCGAACTTGTTCGCAGTGGTTGGTCGCTGAAACACATTCATCAATTGATCCTGAACTCCACCGCCTACTGCATGTCGAGCGAGTCGACGAGTGATGGCGACACTCAACCCTCAACTCTCAACCCTCAACTCTACGCCCGCATGCCCATCAAACGTCTCGAAGGCGAAATCATCCGTGACGCGATGTTACTCCTCTCCGGTCGTCTCGATGACCGCATGGAAGGTCGCAGCGTGCCGGTGCATTTAACGTCCTTCATGGAGGGACGCGGACGCCCCGGCGAGTCTGGGCCGGTCGACGGGGCTGGACGACGCAGTCTGTATATCGCGGTGCGTCGCAACTTTCCCGATCCGTTCTTCCAGGCATTCGACATGCCCAACCCGCATACAACGACCGGCCGACGCACCGTCTCCAACGTCCCGGCTCAGGCACTGGCGTTGATGAATAATCCAATGGTCATCGAGTTGTCACGCCAATGGGCCGACAGGTTGCTCGCCCAACTCCCTGATGCATCAGCAGAGGCACGCATCCGTCAAGCTTACCTCGCCTGTGTGTCGCGGGAACCGACCGCAACCGAAGTCGAAAACGCCAGCGTGTTTCTTGGGCAACAGGCAACGGACCTCAACACAACTCCTGATGATCCCCGAATCTGGGCAGACCTATGCCAAGTGCTGCTGAATGCCAAAGAGTTTCTGTTCGTCCGCTAAATAGGATTCGCCTAAATGTTCCCTATTGTGACTCGTCGCCAGATACTCAGCCTCGCTGCCAACGGCTTTGGGGCAGCTGCGCTGTCTGCGTTGATGGCCGATCCAGTCTACGGATACTCGGACGCAAGTGAACCACGGCAGCATCATCCGCCGCGGGCGAAGAATGTGATCTTTCTGTACATGGACGGCGGGCCTTCGTCGGTGGACACGTTCGATCCCAAGCCGCAGTTGGAGAAGGAGAACGGGCAACCGTTCAAGATGAAGATCCGGCCCACGCAGTTCGATAATGTCGGGACAACACTTGCCTCGCCTTGGAAGTTCCAACAGTACGGCGAAAGCGGGTTGCCGGTGAGTGAACTTTTTCCGGAAGTTGCGACCTGTGCGGACGACCTGTGTGTTATCCACTCGATGACCTCCAAGTTCTCCGAGCACACCAGTGCCAATTACTTTCTGCACACCGGTCACGGATTGCAGGGACGCCCCAGTATGGGGGCATGGTTTACGTACGGATTGGGGACTGAGTGTCACGACCTCCCCGGCTATGTCGTGCTCAATGGGGGACTGATCCCTCCGGGCGGCGTTGAGTGTTTTGGCAGCGGGTTCCTGCCGGCCACCTATCAGGGTTCAGTATTCAAGAGCGGCGTCACTCCGGTCGCCGATGTCACTCCGAGCGAGGCAACGACCTCCGCACAACGTCGCAAGCTCGATCTGATGCGTAGACTCGATTCGTCGCTGCTCGACCGCATTGGCCCAGAGGATGCGGTCGAGTCGGCCATCGCCAATTATGAACTCGCCTTCCGCATGCAGTCTGCCGTGCCGGATCTGATGGACATCTCGCACGAAACGAAGGCGACGCACGATGCTTACGGCCTCTCTCACGACTGGCCCGGGACAAAAACGTTCGGCAACCTTTGTCTCATCGCACGGCGACTCGTTGAACGCGGTGTGCGGTTCATTCAACTCACGTGTCCCGGCGGTAGCGGTGATCGTTGGGATCAGCACGGCAACCTGCGTGACGGTCACACGAAGAATGCCCGCTCAGTCGATCAGCCGATCGCAGCACTGTTGAAGGACCTCAAGTCACGCGGACTGCTTTCCGAGACCTTGGTCGTCTGGATGGGAGAGTTTGGTCGCACCCCGTTTGCCCAAGGGACCGACGGACGCGATCACAACCCGTTCGGCTTCACATTCTGGATGGCGGGCGGTGGCGTGCGAGGAGGCATGCGTTATGGAGCGACCGACGAGTACGGATATCACGCCATCGAAAACCGCCTCGAAATCCACGACCTGCATGCGACGATGCTCCACCTCCTCGGCATCGACCACACACGCCTCACCGTCCGCAACAGCGCCCGCGACATGCGACTGACCGATGTGTTCGGGAATGTGATCCACGAGGTCATTGAGGCCTGACCGCATTAATTGAGAGCACACTCCCATCAAGGACGGGAGAACATGCACTCCTGTTCCACGACACGCGATTGATCCATCAGCATTTCCAGATGGGAATACGCCTCTGCACACCCCAGGACGACGTGGAAGCCTTCCATCGTCCCGAACAGGCGTTGAGCAATCTCGTAGACAGTGAGACCGCTCTCACGTTTGAGGATTTTCACGATCTGATCCAGGCGTTCCTCGTGATGATGAATCAGTTCATTGCACCGCTCGGTGATGGACTCCATCGGATCGCCGTGGCCCGGCATGACGATGAGTTTCTCGTCGCGCGTGAGATCCCGAACCTTTGCAAGCGAGTCGAGGTAATGACTCAGTAATCCTCGATTCTTCAAATCACCGCCTCCGACATTAGGAGAGATGTTCGGCAAAACGTGGTCTCCGGAGAAGAGATAATTGTTGAATTTGAAACAGACTGAGCCCATCGTATGACCGGGTGTGTGAATCACCTCAATCTCACCATCAGCAATTGCCAGCCGGTCGCCATCGAACAGGGGCGAGACCTCTGCAGATTCAATTGTCCAATGTGGGCCCGCCACATCTCGCGTGTCCGGTCTTACCTCCTCCGGAGCCCGCCAATCGTCGAGCCGACGTCTGGCGATGTCCGCGAAACGGTTCCCTGTCGGATCGACATTATTGATCGAAGCTGTTTCACATTCATGAATGAAGATCTCCGCACCGTGATCCTGTTGGATCTTCCAGGCGTTCCCAATGTGGTCGATATGCTTGTGCGTAAGGATGACTCGTTTGATGTCAGCCGGGGTAAGTCCCTGTTCTCTTAACCCCTCGCCCAAGTCGTGTGAGGCCTTCTCGGTCGCGATTCCCGTGTCAATCATGGTGACCGGATCGGTACGGATGACATAGACACATGTCCGCCCTTCCACAAAAGGGTTCGGAACACGAATCCGATCGACACGAGGGGAATTCATGAAACGCCTTCAACAAACAGCCAGAGACTCAATGACGCGTCGATCGACATGATCACACGGAGACGAAGTCAGCTTTCAATGGTGAGAAAACCGATCAAGCTCTCTCCGTACCGCGACCGAGAGACAATAGACATTGCAGAGGCTCGGGACCAGTCCAGACGACGGCTATTACTCAGCTGGTACTGCGAAGACTGATGACCGGGCGAACGGAGTGACGAACCACGCGGTTTCTTCCGGATGCTTTGGCCGAGTACAGGCATTGGTCAGCCACTCGAACGAAGTCGTCGGTCGACTGCGTACCTCCTGCAAACTCAGCGACTCCGAAACTGGCGGTCACGCGCATCTCACGTCCGTTTGACAGAAATGGATGCTGTTCGATCGTCGACCGCAGAATCTCAGCAAGTTCCGCTGCCCGGTCTTCGTCTCTGCCCGGAATCGCTGCAATAAATTCCTCTCCCCCGTAACGGGCCAGGATCGAGCAGTCGGGCATGACAGCTTTCCAGAGTTGGGCCAACTCACGAAGCACATCGTCTCCTGCCTGATGCCCGTAGTCGTCGTTAAAGCTCTTGAAGTAATCGACATCACTCATGATCAGCGAAAGAGGCGTCTCGTTGACGGAAGACTTGCGGACGAGGCTTCGCAGTTCACGCTGGAATGTCGTGTGGTTGTACAGTCCGGTGAGACCGTCCCTGAGTGCCATCTCCTCGACACGCCGGAAAAGCTGAGCATTCTTGATCCCCAGGGCATAGATGTTCGCGAGCGTATCCAGCATGCGACGAAAACTTGACGAAGGTTGTCTGAGTTCGTCGATCACAATGAGTCCCAACAGGTCGCCACCCGCCGTGAGTGGCGCGACAGCGTGCGGGACGTAATCATCGTCAGACAACCCTGCTGAAAGAAGCCGTTCTGTTGCCACCTGCTCCGCTGTGATCAACTCACGTTCGCGAATCACCCAGGCAGCAAGCCCGTCATCAACATTGGGGACAAACCTGTCGATGGCCGCACTTGCGGTTCTCAAGGGATTGACGAGACTCGTTCCGGTGCGATCCCAGAGATAGACCCGGCATTGGTCGCAGTTCAGTGACGCAGTCGCGGTACTCACAATCGCCGGCAGAAGCGTGTCCAGATCGAGGTTCATCGAAATGCGATGTCCGATGTCTTCCAGCGTCTCCAGCAGAACAGGGAACTCATCAGGTGTATCTTGTTCCATTTTGACACTGGCAGTTGATCGATTACCCTGGCCGCATTCGTCGAGATCTGGCAGAGAAGTAAGGGAAGCCCCTGAATCTGCAATCGCAGTTCTGAGGACTTGGACGGCGGTCGTGACCAGCAGTGTTAACGTGGTCACAATGAAGACGAGAGCAGCCGCAAAGCGATAGCCGGCACCTCCGTCTGGTCCCCCACTATAGAACGCCTCGATGACGATCGCCGTCGAGACTACGCAGCTGGCCACCAGCGACCAACGCAACTGTCCCGAGAGTGCGACCAAAGTCACAGGCAAAAGCAGGCTTGCCAGTGAGACTGCACCTCCGGTTCCTTCCCAGCGAATTCCACAAACAACAGCTAGCGGTGCCAGCGTCCCTATCAGGACAACGAGCCGCCAAGGTTTGGTGTTCAGAAGGGCACGGATCATCGAGCGATAGCCATAAGATGGCTGATCACGCCATCATTCCTCACGGCCGCGATCACGTTCTCTCTTCGACAGCGTTCAGACTCCCTTCACGAACGCTGGCAGTCAGCACTCCGTGCCTGTTCTATATTGCAGTTTGATAAGACCAATTGCAAATTGGCCTCTTTCGAAGCTAGGAATCAGCGCCAAACTCAGTTGGGATATGCTCGCACGTTGCCAAAGATCAACACGGCAATCCGTGACCAGCGGAACAATCCATCTCATCGGGGCTGCCCGCCATCGCCCGGAATAGGCCAGTTGCGGCCACTGATCAGCCCGCCGTCGACATAGATCGTCTGGCCCGTCAGAAAGGCAGCAGCAGGTGATGCCAGAAAGAGGGCCGTCCCCACGAGGTCTTCCGGTTGCCCCAGTCGGCCCATGGGCGTGTTAAATCTCCCCCACTCCAGCATCGTCGGGTCAGACCAAAGTTGCTGCGTGAGGTCCGTCAGGATGAATCCTGGAGCAAGGCCATTGACCCTGACTCCCGCAGGTCCCCACTCGCGGGCAAGTGCCTGAGTCATCCCGTTCAACCCGCACTTGCTCATCGCGTACGGGGTGACGTTCGTCAGCGGTGAATGGCTGTTCAACGAGTCGATGTTGATCACGCTCCCGGTCCCCCGTGACACGAGATGACGTCCGACATGCTGCGCCATCAGAAAAGCGCCACGCAGGTTGATATCGAGCACAAAGTCGAACTGTTCTGGTGTGAAGTCCAAAGCGGGTTTGCGGATGTTGACTCCCGCAACATTGAGAAGCGTATCGATCTGGCCACATTCGGCAATTACCTGTTGGACAGCAGCTTCGATCTGACTCGCCTCAGCGACATCACAAACGACCGATTGAACGGGATGAGACCCCACAGAGATCTCTTCGGCCGTGACTTTCAGTGTCTCTGCCTCACGACCGGAGATAACGACTTGAGCCCCTCTGGCAGCAAACCCTCTGGCCAGCGCCTTGCCAATTCCCCGACTTCCGCCGGACACAAGGACGACCTGATTTGAGACGTCGAAAAGTTGATCATCCGCCATTGGTTTAACTCTTATCAAGATCGCCTACAGCGGCAGTTTTATAATTGAGAGATATAGAGAAAACATGAACGGGTTCCGGTGTGAACCCGTTCCAAGCAAGGAGTCGCACCTTCTGATGCAAACAAAGTCTCCCACAGATTTGAGGGACGCTCAATGGCAAATTGTTCGTCCCTTTCTCCTTCGGTCCTCAAAACGGAGACGTCCACGCAAATTTTGTCGACGGAAGATGATAGAGGGGTGTTGAACTTTGAGTGGACCGGCTGCCCGTGGCAGATTCGGCCGCACGACCTTCCGCCGCGGAAGGCCATCTATCGGATAGTCTATCTCAGGAGGAGGAACGGCAATTTGCAAAGGATTTACGATTCGCTGCGGAAACAGGTCCACCAGCATGCCGGCAAAAAGGCTTCTCCAAACGTGGGCATCATCGATTCGCAAAGCGTGTAGACCACCGAAGTTGACGGTCTCGCACGCAGCTGCGATGGAAGCAAACAGGTGGTCGGACACAACCGGCACCGCGTGGTCGACACACTTGGCTTCGTCTTGGCGGTCTGCATACACGATGTGGGCCAACAGGATAACCGCGGGGCAATTCTGGTCTTGTTCACTCTGCGAGAGATGTTCAAACGGCTCCGCGTGAAGTTCGCCGAATCATGCTACGGTTGCAATGGTCTGCTGGGCTTTGTCCCTCAGACGTTGCCCTTCACCAACAAGTAGCGACTGTCTTGGAAGTCAAGTGAGTTGCGGTTGTTGGTTCCATGCTTTTCCTTCACGGATCATGACGCTGGGGAAGACTCGCTCTGCGGTTGACGAAAGCTCCTTTTGAAAAAGCGGAGAGGGAGGGATCGAACCCTCGGTGAGCTTGCACCCACACTGGTTTTCGAGACCAGCACATTCGGCCACTCTGTCACCTCTCCATGGTTGTATCCGAACAGTTTTTACTCCAGTGTAATCGGCTCGCAGGCTGACGAGATCCGTTGTCGATGATTTCAATGGAGCTCATCATGACGAATGTGAGAAAGAAAATAAGAATAACATATCCCGATTTCCCTTTGTTCGCCCATCAAATCGGGCCATGATGCAAGAAGATTCACGGTAACCAGAACTCCTTTGGACGCGGGAGGATCCTGACGCCGTGTTCAGGAATATCTCAGAACTCGCGGCGACCTTCAAGAAGGGCCAACGCATTTTCTCATCTGAGGGTGATGCTTACGATTGGTGGGGTTGACGGAGAGTCGACTGTTCTCAACGAAGTTGAGTGATGGCATCCGCTTGTGGGGAGAGCTTGTTGGACACAAGTCGTCGACCCTGATGAATTGAGTTGACGCTGTGTTTGGCGTTTTGGCTTGGCGGGCTGGTGAGAATTACAAGGAACTTAGACGGATCGTCTCCTTTTCTTGCAATTTGAGGCAGACCTGAAGCCCACAGGTCCCTCGGACACGCGGCTGCTCGATTTGTTTCGGGCCAGCTTGCGGCAGTTTCTCAATCCTGCGCATCCGTTGCTCAGCCTTGCGGCCAAGATCGATTGGACTCACTTCGACGCAGCGTTCGCTGAGTACGATTCGACCGACATGGGGGCACCGGCCAAGGCCGTGAGGCTGATGGTCGGGCTACATTATCTCAAGTATGCCTTCAACGAATTGGACGAATCGCTGCTGGAGAAGTGGGTCGAGAACCCGTACTGGCATGGGTTCTGCGGCTTCGACACTGTGTTGTCTTGTGCGGCATGAGCCGCAACACAGCAGGAGGCTCCGCTGCATCCCACCTCGCTCGTCAAGTGGCGGCAACGGGTCGGGGCCGAACGGTTGACTCTGCTGTTGGAAGAAACGAACCGTGCCCCCAAGTACCCCAACTGACGACGAGACTTTTTTGGGGTCGACTCCTTGACTGATCGAACTGAACAGACAGTTAATCTTCATAATCATCTGTGGTGACAGCATGATCGGGGTCAGTCGTTGAGGCGGAAGCGGCGGGTTGATTCGTCGTTCGACTCATAGGTTGCCGCCTGAATGACATCCGCTTCTTCTGCCAACTGAGCGGCGACCTGTTGTAATCGTGAATGGGCCGAATTGGCTTGGGCCTGTCGGACGCTGCGATGGTCAGCCTCCATCGGGATTGAGGTCGTCAAACTGACTTCACGTTTGTCACCCTTTGCTTGGGGGGCGACAATTGAGTTGACTTCGGCTGGTTGAATCCGTCGCCGCTGTGGTTGCCAACTGTTGGCCAACTCTTTGGACTTCGCCCCCGGAAGTGTGACATTGGCCATCTTTGAGTAAACGGGTGAGCTACCCTCGGCGGGGGTAAAGCGGACCCGTAAGGCGCAGTTGACTTCGTGTGTTCCTTTGCGTGGATAGGGGATGAAGAGCTGATAGGCAGCACCCATATTGGTTTCACAGAGGTACTGTGAGAAGGTTCCGCCTTTGAAGTCGAACTGATGGATGGGCTTCGATTGATCTTCAGGTTTCCCCTGATCATCGAACAGGTAGACCCGTACATCACCATCGACTTTGGCGGGTTCCGCAGTGCCACGCGTGAGGAACAACAACTGTCCCGCAAATCCCCGCGTGGGCAGATTGTCGAGACCTCGTCCCTCGGCGGGTTCCCAGAGACACACAACGTCGATGACCGGGTTCTTCGGACCAGCTTCGACGAAGTTGGACTGTTTGAACAGCGACGTCGCGTCCAGGCTACTGCAACCCGCGAGTGCGGCAAGCGTGATCATCAGGCAAGTGGTCAGGGATCGTGACATAAGGAGTCGTTTTTAATGAATTGGTTTTCAGGTTCCTGATGGGTGTGGCTGGGAGTACGTCACGGCAAGGAACTGTTCGAACTCGGCGTTACGAGGAGGTATTGCTGGACAAGCCAGCAGAGGCACCCGCAATTCAAACGGTGACAGACCGTTAGTCTGTGGGTGTGAGTTCAAACGTCGGTAGGTTATCATCCAGTAGTGGCGGTTCATCGATGAGCGGCATTTCGCTGGTCGGCACTTCGTTGCCGTATTCTTCTTCATAGGATTCCGGTGGAACTGCAAACAGAGGGCCGTGAATCTCCTCGGCTTCGTGTTCGAAGAAGTGCAGGCGTTCGACTTCGACCTGTTTGATGAGTTCAAAATCAGCGTCGTTGTAGACGATGCGTGGGGTGAGGAAGACGAGCAATTCCGAGCGACGATGATCGTTGGCGTCGTATCGGAAGGCCTGACCGATGATCGGTACGTCGCCGAGCCAAGGGACCTTTCGTTCGAGAGTGGAATCCTGCTCGATAATCATCCCGCCAAGAACGACTGTCTGGCCGTCGTTCACCTTGACGGTGGTACTTGCGAGTGTGACGTCGATGATGGGTGCTTCAATGACGGCTCCCGTGTTGGCATCGACGTAGATGGGGACACCGCTTCCCGAGAGGCCGCTCTTCTGTGCCTCGACCACCATCACCACTTGTCCTTCAGGACTGATCCGGGGCGTGACTGAAAGAATAATTCCCACGTTGGTTTGTTGGACTGTCGGGGATGTGACCAGGCCGGTCGTGGTGACGCCATTGACTGTGGGGACGGTCTGCCCCTCTTGAATCAAAGCCGCCTGATTGTCGAGGGCCATCACCTGTGGACGACTGAGGATGCGCACATCACGGCGTGCTTCGAGAGCACGGACGAGCACACTGACGGCATCGCTGCTCGCAGAAAGAACGAGTCCACCAAATCCCAGATCGGCGTTAGTACGACCAAGGGCGAAGTTGCTCAATCCCTGTGTTCCCACCTTCCCGGGGTTGCCCGCGATGTTGTTGCCGAGTGGCTGGTTGTTGAATTGAAAGCCAGGCGTCGCTGCCTGCGAAATGATGTTCTGTGTCGTGGTTTGGATCCCGGTGCCTGGGTCGGAGATTGTCGTGACGGTCGTCAACAGATTCTCAGCGGCAGTGACGCTCCGATCGAACAAGACGGAGTCTTGAAAGCCCAGTTCGATGCCGAATTCGTCAGTGTCAGTCAGTTCAACTTCGACGAGCATGGCCTGGATCATGACTTGAGGTGGTTCGGCATCGAGTTGCTCTGCCAGCCGCAGGATCTCATCAAAGTAACGCGGGGAGGCACTGATGATCAGGCTGTTGGTCACGGCTTCCGGGACGACGATGTATGTCTGGTCGACGAGTTCGCTCGTGCTGACAAGGTTGGCGTCGATTTGCACAAGATCCAGTTGAGCTTGAATGAAGTCATTGATGGCCTGAGCGACATCGGCTGCCGGACTGTTCCGCAGTTTGAAGACGACCTGTTTGCGTTGCCGCAGATCGCTTTGATCAAGACGCAACAGAATCGCTTCAACGACCCGCAGGGCTTCGGCTCCACCAATCGCGACAACCGTGTTTGTACGGGTGTCAGTGGAGAATTTGAGCGGGATGAGGCTGCTGCTGGCGTCTTCAGCACCCGCGATCGCGATGTCCAGTGCGCCCTGTTCCTCACTTTCAAACAGTTCATTTAACAGGGTCACAGCTGTCGTGGCGTCAGCGTTTTCAAGCTGGAACACCTTGATTTCTGCTACTGTCGCACTGGGCTGGTCGAGGATGTGAATGAGTTCTTCCATCAACACCAGCGTCTGCTTGGGGGCGACGACCGTGAGACTGTTCGTGCGAAGGTCAGCCGTCACGCGAACCTCTGACAACAGTCCCGAGCGGATGAGCTGTTGAGCAACGCCATCGGTCGTGAGGAATTCCAGGACGACCGACCTGGTGTCACGGAGTTCCTGCGGCCCTTGACTGGCAGCACCACCGAACCCGCCGCCCGCCGCTGTCTGGGTAGGTGGATTGATCACTCCCTGGATGGTTGTATTGAGGAATTCTGAGAGTTCGTCGGCGACTGCATGCTGGAGCGGGATGACTCGCATCTGATTGGCCGATGCCGTTGTTCCCCGATCAATTTTACGGATGATCAGTCGCACTTCTTCGAGATCACGTGGTCGAGCGTGCACAATGACCGTATTGGTGCGGACATCGACGGACACACGGACACGAGGTCCTAACCCCCCCCTCTCCGCGTAGAATTCGTCGAGAGTTGTCTTCACTTGGGTGGCGACTGCATGCCGCAAGGTGAAGATTTCAACTTCGTCTTGTGGGTCCCCGGGGATGTCGAGTTCCTGGGCGAGACTGAGGATGGACTCCATCACACCTTGGGGAGCAAGGATCATGACGGCATTAGGTGAACCGACAGCAACGACCTTCACCGTTTGAGCTCCCTGCAGCGCGTTCACGTTCCGCAGGTCAGCCAGTTCCTCGTAGAGGCTGGTTAACAGCTCTGCGAGTGCGAATGAGTTCACATGCTGGAGGAAAAGCAGATGAATATCGGGACGACTGCCGACCGCCAGCCTCTCGATGGCGTTAATAACCTCCATCACTTGATCAATATCCTGCTCGTTGCCCCGGAGGATCAGCAAGTTGAGATCGTCGAGTGCTTCCAGCGTCACGTCGCCGCGCAATCCGTTGAGGATAGCGGGAAGTTGGTCCTGCAGCGATGACGATCGGCCCGGTGCTACGCCGGATTCGGGAGGCTGCTCGGCCGCTGGTGGCTGTGGTGCGTTGCGGTCGTCCTGAAAGGCAACCTGGTCAGCACTTACGCTCGACGAACGTCGCAGTTCCTGCAGTCGTTGTTGACGGAAGCGAGCGAGTTCAGGTTCCAGTTGGCGTCCGATGTGAAGCGTTTCGGGTGTTCCCTGTACGATCTGGGTTGCACGCTTGCTGTTGTCGAGCGGCCGATCGCATCGCTGGATGAGATTGAGGACGCCCCGAACCGTTTCGTCAGAGGCGGTGAATTGCAGCAGGTTGTTTTCCGTGTCAATTTCGACCATGAACCATGGCAAGGAATCCCTTGTTCCAATCGTCTGTTCCATGACCTGCAGCGCCGGGAGATCACGTGGACCATACTCAATCAACTTGGTCCGTGGCTCGAAGGAACGGTACAGCAGTCGGAAAAGATCGACCGCTGACCTGTGCTGTGGCCGATACGTCGGCTCAACAGGGACTTGAGAATGCTGGGGGCCGACGTTCTCCAATTCCGAGGTGAACTCGCTTGTGATCACAGACTGATCACCAGAAGTGCCATTTGTCTGCAGAAGCTGGGAGTCCTGTTTGAGTTGCTGTGTGATCGAGTCAAACCGCCGCCTGGTTCGCATGGCATCGGTCTGCTGGCGGGCGGTTGGATGAGTAGGAGGCTCTGCTGGTCCTTCCTCCGCGTGGGCAACTTGAGTGACCTTGCGTGAATGAGACGCTGGGATCGGCGAGACGGGGCGACGATAGGTGCTTCTCGCTTGCTCCATCTTGAGGATTGTCAGGAAGCTCCCCTTCTCCAGGAGGCGATAGCCCTCAGGCTCGAGCTGTTGATTGAGAATGCGGACGGCCTCTGTTCTCGAATGTTTCTTCCAGTCGTGTCGCGAGAATCGCCCGGGCGGCAGATCATGGACTACGAGGGTCGAGTTCGTGTCCTTGGCAAGGTCGTTCAACACCTTCTGCCAAGGCGCACTGATATGATTCAATCGGACTGACTGTTCTTCATCACGGGCGATGTTGGTGGGCCGTCCAGCGAACACTTCTGAGGCGGTTTCGGTGTCACCAATGATGGATGTTCGCTCGTCCCCTCGCACCAATGGGCGGACCGCATAGACACTCAGCAGGCACAGGGCGAGTGCTCCAACAAGAATCGTTATGTGCGGACCGCGGATGGTCATCAATTGTTAGCCGGAGGCGTCTGCCGCAGGGAGACTTCGGACGGATCAGCGAAGTTGGAGTTACTCAAGGATCGTCCGGGATGCTGGAGGTCGTCTTGGGGCACGGTTTCCACACGGACTGAGAGCGAGCCGGTAAAATCGCGCTGATCCGTACAGTCTCTGTTATCGGCACAGTTTGACATGCGGAATGAGGCGAAAACCTGTCTCGCTCCAAGACGGCCCTTGCCGCAACAAGCTGTCAAGAAATGGATTGCGGCAAGTGCATATGCCGCTGCTCACCAATTCGACGTCATTCTGCGGTGGGAGAAGCTGGAGCAATGGCCTCACCGACCGGCAGAAGTTGCCGCAGACTGTTACCAAGCGGCATCCGGAAGGTGCGGGATCCGATCGTCAGTTCGATATGGTTACTGCTGATTTCCGAGATTTCCGCCTCGATGTCTGAGACCACAATCTGTTCACCGGGACGGGCGATCGTGCGTTCGTTGGTGGCACGGTTGTACAGAAAAGCCTCTGGCTGACCGTCCTCGCTGAAGTAGCCGACGAAATAGGTGTGCAACGCAGCATCTTCGTTGACGGTGATCGTCAACGAATGGTCCGTCGACTGCAGCGGTTCGCCACCGTCGGTCGCTGTAATCGTGATCGGGTAGTCCCCTAGCTCAAGTGAGAGCGGCGGGGTCCAGGAAACATCACCGGTGTGGGCATCAATTGTTACACCCTCGGGCAATTCACCTGTCAATGAATAAGTCAGTTCTTCAGGTGAACCATCGGGGTCACTCGCTGGGACCCTCATTGTGAGAGGACGCCCGGAATAGGCCTGTACGCGATCAATGTCCTCGAAGACTGGTGACAGGTTGGGGTCGCGAAGGATCAGGGTGAGAGTCGTGGAAACAACTTGTTGTGGATTGATGCGGGACTGTGCACGCACATGAACATCGTACTCCTGTGAAATCGTTTCGTTGCCGGGAGTCCAACTCAGACGTCCAGTCACGGGATCGATTTCCATTTCAGCGGGGACGTTCTCAATGAGTTCAAAAACTGGGTTACCCCCCGATGGGTCCCAACCGGTGATGGTGAGGGTTGTTTCCCACGGGGTACCTCGCATCACGACTGGGTCGCTGATGGGGGCAAACTCAGGTTTGTAGTCGATCAACGGAGCAGGCTTAGTAAACGGGCTGTGTTCGAGCAGTGCCGCGTAGTCATCGAACGTATGCGTCTGATGATCACGGTCGACAGGAAAAAGTTCGACCGCTGTTCCCGCCGGATGAGCGACCGCGACCGTTTTCTCGGCTCCTCGCTCGATCGTCCACCGATTGCCATCGATCTTCTGGACCATGACCAGTTCCTGCCCGAGCTTGACTTGAAATCCGGTGACATGCGGGAAGCGCTCGGGAGGCTCGACCTCGATCGTCGTCGCTTCTGCTGAGAGATCAGACGTTATCGAGGTACGTGGAAACAGGTAACGTCGTTCCTCTGCGTCCGGTAACGAGAGGCCGATCGCTGTCAGCGTCACTTCAAGCTGCGGATTGCCATCGCTCTGAGGGCTACTGACTTCTAACGAATCGATTCGATGCACGAGTGCGACTCGCTCACAGTGGTAAAGAAAGCGGGCCAGTTGTTCGAGCGTAGCCTTGGCTTCAATTGTGACGGGGATCTGCACGTACGTTGTCCCGCGCGGCGTGCGACGTCCCAGAGTCGGAGTCGCACTCTCGAATCCGGACATCGCCGCGAGATTCATCAGCCATTCCTGGTACTCTCGCTGTGCGGTCAGTTGATTGGGGGGGAGGCTTTCGTATTGCCAGTCCCTCAGTCGCGCCCGGGCAGTCTGGAGTTCGAGTTGTTGTTCTTCCCGTTGCGTGAGTTGGCTCCTGGCGACCTCCAGCAGTCCGCGCCGCTGTGTGACCGGTTGCAGGAACCAACCCTCAAACGCAGGCAGCACCAACCAGACGGCGACTGCGCCGCCGAGGATGAGTGCCAGTTTCTTCTCTCGTGCCTGCATGGTTCTGTTACGACGGATTCAGTTGAGGGTGACTCGCTGCCCAGAGTCGACCTGGTCGGTTTTGCTGACAGGGACTTCAATCTGAAGTTCAAACGCATAGGGGTAGTCCGGGTCGACTCGGCTGCGGTCAGCAACCGACGGCAGAACCCGGAAGCCGGCGTCTTCCAGGACTTCTTGAAGCTGTTCGACATCCTGTTGCGAAACGGCATACCCGACGGCCGTCACTCGCAGTGCGGCGTCGCGAGTGAGCGTTTCCGACTTCAATTCGCGGAGGTACAGTCGATCGGTTCCCGGTGCCAGTCGGTTGAATTCCTCAATCACCGCGAGGGGGTCATGATTCCGTTCGACCCACTCGCCGATCAACGCGGCAGCGTTCTGATCGGGAAGTCCCTGCCGAAGTTCGGCGTCCAGATCCTCGACTTGTTGTTCGATCTGTAAGGTCTGTGCTTCGAGATCAGTCAGATACGAGGAAAACATCCAATAACCAACACCGGTGACCAGCAAGCAGGCCGCAGCAGCCAGGCCTGCACGGATCCTGGTACGGTCCGGGGGAATGACGGCTCGGCGAGGATCGAGAAAGTCGACGCGGCTGACGTGTGGCCCCGTCTGTCCCAACAACGCCCCCAACGCGGGAGTGAACGCTGCGAGTTCTGTCACATTAATCTGCGGATCAACGATGAGACCGCGTGCCTGAGAGACATCCAACACCTGCAATTGTTGGCCAAAGCGAGTCTGCAGAGCCTCTTCCACGGCCGGGTCGGCATTGCCCGGATGAATGAGGCAGACCCGTGCGATTTCGATGTTCGATAACGACTGTGACAATGCGACGATCGTCCGGTTGATCTCGGCGAGGGACGATTTCCGCCCTCCGCTGCTCTCCATCTCTGCCAATCGCGTGTGATGGCTGAAGAACACCTGTTGCTGAATCAGTGCTGTGATCTCGACACGATGTGCATCTTGAAAGATGACCAGTGTTACCTGATTTGGATCGACCGAGTGATCAGGGCCGATGCGAGTCACAACCTCGCCAACGCTGACAGGACTGATGCCGACGGTCAGCAGGTCGATGTTCGCAGCGGCAAGGGTTTCGTGGAGGTGACGCAACCGTGTCCCATCGATGGTCACCATCAGCACCTGACGCGTCGCATCGTCCGACTGCATGGGCAGCGGCAGATAGTCGAGAGTTAACCGGTCAAGTGGGGTTGATGATTTGGTCGCGGCCTGGAAACGAACGAGGTCCGGCAACTCGTCGTCCGGAGCGTTCGGGAGTTCGAGTTTCCGAACAACGATCGCCTCACGAGGCATCACGACATGGACGTCGCTGGCTGCGATTCCGTGTGCACGCATGGACTCGGCCAACCACCGCCCCAGCGCCTCAGATCGCTGACGGAGGTCAGCATCGTCCGGCCAGTCGATGCGAAAGCACTTGTTGACGCGCAAGCTATCCCCACTCACATCGGCAACAATGCCAGCGAGGTAATCGGCTTCCCAGTCAAAGGCGAGGGTGTGAGACATGGCTGAAGTAGCAGGGTGGCAAAGTGAGAAGTGGCAAAGTGGGTAGTGAATTGGCACCGTGACCCTTTGTCACTCTGCCACTAACTACTTTGCCACTCTCCCTTGGATTCTACTCGACGGATGATGGGGACAGTTGGTCAATTCGATATCCCGGTCCGAGGTGTGTAAGATCCCGCTGAAAGACGACGCGTGGAGGCGTGATCGTGCTATCGATAATCGCTTCAACCCTCGCGACCGGACCGCCACGGTCGAAGTGACCGACCGCGTTAACTCGGTAGACACCTCCGCGGACGGTCAGATACCGGTCGAGCAACCGCATGGTTGTCAGGTCGGTCAGCCCATCGATGAGCAGCCAACCGGTCGTGTTGCGATACGAGAGCACGTCCGACGTCGGCTGTCCTTCGACAAACTGCGGAGCCGCCGCGACGATCGCCTCCGCCAGATCCGGAGGCATGTCCGGCAGCCCCAGCAGACATTCTAACCGCGCCTGATTGACATTGATCCGCCCCTCAATGAACTCCGCATCTCGGATCGTGAAATTCTCGAAGATGAACGGCAGGCTCTCCGCTAGTTCACCCGAGGCACTACCCCACGGACTGACAAGTGTTTCGGTCGACGATGTCGCTCCCTTGATAATGTCGACCTCAATCTCTGCACCGATGAGGTCGTAAAGTGATATAAAATCGTAACTTGGCCCAACAGTGATGTCCATGCCTCCCCGTGTCACAGCGGAGCCGGTTCCGCCTCCAAGTGACTTGGCCAAACTCTGTGCGGCGTTCTGTAAGGCCTCATCGGTTTCGATGTCGCCTGTCGTGTTGTCGCTGCCTTCGGGGTACAGCGGCGGCAGGTTGGTCGAACCATTGAGGCGATAGGCGGTAATGAAATGCGGGATGCCGGAGTCCTCGCCGAACTCCTCCGCCAACTCGTCGTAGAGGACGGTCAATAGTGGTTGATTGATGTTGATCTTCGGCGTCCCGTCCGGGCGCAGGTTCGACTCACGACTGTGCACCGTCAGGAACGCGGCCCAGCCGGGGTTGAGCACGCCATCTGCATTGTCGAGCGGCGGGGTCGCTTCGCCGTCGTTCTCGTTCGGGTCGAGGAGTCCATTGCGATTGGCATCCTCCCCATACAACAACTCAGGAGTCACTCCGGCAATCAACAGCAATTCATCAACCGACTCCAGCGGACCGTTCTTCGCCTCATAAGGCGGAGTGAACGTGAGATACACGTCCGTCTCGGCTCCGTATTCCCGCGTGTCGTCATCCGTGTCGACCCAGTCGAGAATCGCATCCGCGACATCCTCGGTCATGTCGGGGAGATACATCAACATCTCGCGAGTCAGATCGTCATCCAAGCCGAAGCCGATCAATGCATTCGGATTGAGCCGGGCCGATTCATCGATCAGTCCGAAACGAATTTGTGTGCCGGTCGAGTCGGACTCAACTGGCGCCACGAGCGAAACTCGTCCCCGGCCGCGTTCCACAGCATGATCCTGCAAGAGTGCGGCTCGAAAGATCTCAGGGTTGTGATACAGATCGACGGGGTCCTGTTCCGGCGCCTGAAAGGGCCACGCAGCAGCCAGTTCGACTCCCGAATCGGCGAAGGCTTGCGTGAGGGCACCACGACCGTAACGCTCCGTCGCTTCTGTCTCCGCAAGCATCAACTCGGTAAACGTGTAAGCCGCGAGCGACAACAGCACAATCACTACCAGCACCACCACAAGCGCCGTTCCCCCTCGTGGGTGATCCATGTCGATATTGTGTCGTCCCGGCAGATTCACTGGACGAGTTCCCCCGCGAATGGTTGTGCGTTCGGCAGGGTGACCACATGGCGATACGTCTTCGGCAGGACATCATTGACGCGGGACGTTGTACGGATGTGATCGCTGAACGACTTTGCTCCAACGCCGTCGATGTCTTGTTCGGCCGTGACAATGCCCAACGTGATTGCGATTGCTGAAGGAGGTTGACCCTCCACGATGGTGTCCCAAGAGTCCGTCCACTCCAGTCCGTTCCAGTAGGCGAAGTTTAAGGAGACGACTTCAGGGGCGAGGATCCGGGCATGAGTGGACAGCGTCTCCAGATCACCCGTCTCACTCGCATGTTGCACCAGGAGACGATCCCCTTCCAGTCGCGTGAGGCCCGTGACGGTGCCCGCACGCGGAGCGTCCAGCAGAGACCCGTCATACGCTGCTTGAGCCACTTGACCGGCCAGCCCTGATGCTCCACGTACCGCGAGGAAGTAGTTGACGGCAGCCAGATCACTGTGTGATGTGGGCGAATCGGTCGTTTGGCCGACAATCCGCGAGGGACGGCTGATATGCAGCACAAGCGACTGGCTGTCACCGAACACGCCGCTACTCTCATTCGCGAACGCCTCGTCCGGGGATGCCTTTTCGATCACAACCTCGACATCTTCTTCGGCAGCCGCTTCATCGGTCTGTGTCGCGTCCTCTTGGATGACGAACACAACTGAACGAATGTCAGACTCGATCGTCCGGAACAGGGCTCGCACGAGTTGGGCCTGCTCCATTTGCTCTCGCCCAGCAGTCGAGAGTTGATACGACACGTTGATGGACGCATAGACAGCGCTCAGCAGCACCACCGTCAGGGCGAGGGCGACGAGGACCTCGATGAGTGTGAAGCCGCGTCGGGTTGTGGGTTGAGGGTGAATGGTTGAAGGTCGAGAGTCGAAGGTCGAGCGGTGATTGTCATGGGAACGATCGGGACATCGACCATCCACTCCCCACTGCCTACTGGCCACTGCCCATTTCCTCACGGCGACACCTCCGTGGCAGCGGCATCAATGAACAGCTGTGGGTTACGAACAAGGCGTGTGAGTGTGAAACCAGCATTCTCAGTGCGGCTGAGCTGCTGGTGGGTGACGCTCACGTCGAGTTGCAGGAGATCCGGGTGCGGACCATCGATGATCGACAAGCTCCACAGCCAGCGCCCATCGTCAACAAACGGCTGTTCCTGGACGGCGACCATTGGCTCGACTCCGGCGATCACTTCGGCGAGCTTGGCCTCACACCGTAAGATCGCTTCACTTCGCAGCTGCCCTTCGGTCGCGGCGAGTGTTCCCACGTTGATCACTTGTCCGATGGCGGCAATCGCACCGAGAAAGATGCCCAAGGCCAGCAACACCTCGAACAGCGTGATCCCTCGACGGGCAGATCGTCGAGTGAGAAAGGGACAGATTCTCCGCTGATTGAGTCGGCTGCGTGTCATCGCTGGCTGGCCTCACGTTGGAGCGGACCTGTCGAGACACTGCCCGTCAGGCCACGCAGCGAGACATCAATCGAGCGACCACTCTCGTCCTTGATGCGAAACGTCGCGTCGCTGGATGTTCCATCTGCAAAGAACAGCAGCGGCGGAGCCCAGGCAGTGGTTTCCAACTCGTGGGCATCGATCAGGTTGGCAAACGCTTCGCGCGGCAAGCTCTCGACGACTGTTGCAGTGAACAGTCGCTCATCGGTTGACGTGAATTGACACGACTCGTCGATCCTGCCGCTCAGGACGGGATAGATCTGCAATTGAGGAGAAGTCGAGTCGACACTTGTGGTAGCGTCGATGTTCTCCGGCGGATCAAACGGGATAACAGTGAATCGCTGGCCACCGGGTTCATAGCGGAACTGGTACGTCAGCCCCGTATCGATTGCCTTGATGCGTGTCCCTAACACAGCCGTCTGTGCTGCTAATGCCGAGTCTCGAATGGCGGCCTCGCCCATATATCTCGTAACCGATGGCCATGTGATACCGACAATGACGGCCATCGCACTCAGGACCAGAAGCACCTCCAGCAGCGTGAAGCCGTGTCGGTTGAGGGTTGAGGGTTGAGGGTTGAGGGTCATAACGGGACTCTCACAGATACAAACGCCGCTCGCGGTTTCGCTGTTACACAGAGGCCGGAGTCGTCCAGTTGTTGATGTCATCTCCCGATCCATCGTCGTTTTTAAGGTCTCGTCCGGATGACCAGATGGCCGGTTTGTCGCGATCTGACTTGCTGTTGGGGTACTCGTAGTGCAACGGCGTCCCCCACGCGTCGAGTGGCATCTCGTCGAGGACTGGTTCGATCGGGCGACCGGTCTGGGGATCGTTCCCGGGATTGATCAGTTTCTCGAAAACTTCATCTCCCCCCTGAGGATACTCTCCCTGATTGCTGACAGAGAATAACTTGACGGCCTGTTCCAGTCCGTGAATGCTGGCCTGCGTTGCCTTGATGTTGGCGGTCTGTTGCTGGCCGAGGAACCGGGGCACGACCATCGCGGCGATGACGCCCAGAATGGCCAGCACGATGAGCACTTCCAGCAGTGTGAAGCCGCTGCGGCTTGCACGAATTGACTGTCGATGGCGGGGATTACGATACATGAAACTATCCTTAGATGTTCTCATCTGGTGTTTGAACTCTGAGATGCGAGATTTCGGTTGCGGGTGAGCGACAGTGGCTCGGCAGGAGCCTCGCCCTCCCATGATGTCGTTGATCTGATTCTAGACAACTCCTGAGCTTTGCAGGATGGGAACGAGTAACGCAACGACCACAAACAACACGATTGCGGCCATAACGAGTAGCAGCAAAGGCTCCAACATGCGGACGGCGATGTCGAGTTCCCGGTTGGTACGACGTTCGAGATTGTCCGCGATGTCGATTAACACGTTCTCAAGATTGTTCGCTTCTTCTCCGACGGAGATCATCTCGACGATCTCCGTGGGGAATTGTTGACTTTGAGAGAGAGGCTTCGCCAGCGACTTCCCCTCCGAGATGTTCTCGGCAGCCTGCTCGATCGCTGTCGTGAGCACGACATTGCCGGTCGCGTCCTTGGCGATGCGCAGCGACTGCAGGATGGGCACGCCGTTCCTCAGCAAAGTGCCCAGGATGCGGCAAAAACGTGCGATGGCGAGACTCTTCACGATTCGACCGAACCCGGAAACACGCAGGCGTGCCGAGTCGAGATGCCATCGCCCCTGTTCTGTCCGGGATGCTTGACGCAGTGCGACGGCCGCTGCGATAACGAGTCCAACCGCGACCCACCAGTATTGCTGGGCCGAATCGCTGAAGTTTAACAGGGCCGTTGTCGCCCAGGGCAGATCGCCTCGCTGAGCCATGCGATTGAAGATCGGTTCAAACTTCGGCACGAAGTACACGAGCAGCACGCCGACGATGATCGTGCCGAACACCAGCAGAAACACCGGATAGACGAGTGCTCCGACGACCCGCCCTTTGAGTTCCTCCTGATGATCCGTGAACGCGGCGATCCGTTTGAGGACTTCTTCCAGGAATCCCCCCTCTTCACCCGCGCGAATCATGCTGACAACCAGCTCATTGAACGCAGCCGGATGCGCTTTCATCGCCTCGAACAACGGCGTGCCGTCCGCAACTCGACCGCGGACATCCTCCAGGACCAGACCGAGCGCAGGACTCGTTGACTGCTGCTGGAGCAATTCGAGCGATCGCAAGAGCGGGACTCCGGACTTCAGCAGATCGGCAAGCTGTCCGTAGAAGATCGACAGAACTCGTGGCTTGACCTTTCGCCCGACGTAGCGCTGCTGAGACTTCGCGTCTTCTGCCAGATCCACACTGACCGGAAACAACTGCCGCATGGCCAACGAAGCGAGCGCATCCTGCTCGGTCGTCGCAGTGAGGACGCCTGTCACTTGCTGACCAGAGAGTTCACGGGCTGTGTATTGGAAGTCAGGCATCGTTCAGGGAACAGCGTTGAGGGAACAGCGAACAGGAAATAGCGAACAAAACACGCTTTCACTGTTCGTTATTCCCTATTCGTTCAAGTCACGTCTCCTCGGGTAATGCGCACAACCTCGTCGAGACTGGTGATTCCAATTTTGGCCTTCTCCCAAGCGGATTGTCGCAGCGTCAACATGCCTTGCTTGAGGGCGTGATCGCGGATGTCGCCGGCGCTGGCGCGGTTGACGCAGAGTTTGCGAACCTGCGGGTCGTTGAGCAGGAGTTCAAAGACACCGGTCCGGTTTGTGTAGCCGACGTCACGGCAGACGCGGCAGCCAACGGGACGCCAAAGCCGATCCACTGAATCCCTCCCGAGGTCGGGCGGTAGTTTGTCCCTGTCGGGTTGATATTCTTCGCGGCACTTGGGGCACAGTTCGCGAATGAGTCGCTGAGCCAACACACCTTCGACCGTACTGGCGACGAGGTACGGTTCGACACCCATGTCGATCAACCGGGTGAAGGCGCTGGGGGCGTCGTTCGTGTGCAGGGTGCTGAAAACAAGGTGCCCTGTGAGCGACGCCTGAATGGCACTCGTTGCCGTTTCACCATCGCGGATTTCGCCGATGAGCACGACGTCCGGATCGTGTCGCAGGATCGACCGCAGACCGGCTGCGAATGTGAGGCCAATCTTGGTGTGCACCTGAATCTGACTGATCCCGTCCATGTGGTATTCAACCGGATCTTCGACAGTGACTATCTTTGTCTCGGGCGATTTGATCTCGTTGAGGGCTGAATACAGGGTCGTTGTTTTCCCTGAACCGGTTGGTCCGGTGACGAGCACGATGCCATGCGGGAGTGAGATGAGTTCCTGAAATGGCTCTGCGACCTCCAACGGCATGCCGACGCTGGCGAGGTTGAAGACCATGCGGCCTTTATCGAGCAAACGCAGGACGATGCCTTCGCCGTGAATCATGGGGATGATCGATACTCGCACATCGACGTCTCGACCGGAGACACGGAGCTTGATGCGTCCGTCCTGGGGCAATCGCTTCTCTGCGATATTCAACCGCGACATGATCTTGAGCCGAGTCACGATGGCCGATGCAAAGTGGTTGATCTCCGGCGGGACCGGCTGAGGACGAAGCATGCCGTCGATGCGGTTACGGATGGTGAGTCCATGCTCACCGGGCTCAACATGCACGTCGCTGGCACGTTGTTCGAGTGCTTCGATGAGCAACTCGTTGACGAGACGGATCACGGAGGCCGCTTGGGCTTCTTCGGCCAGTTCACCTAGTTCGCTCGGCAAGTCTTCAAGGAGTTCAACTCCTTCCTCCGACCGCTGGGCGACGAGTTCGTTAATCGTATCGCCACCGACGCCCAGGCTACCCTTGATGAGATCGACGATCTCCTGTCGGCAGGCCAGGACCGGATCGACGCGGCAGCCTCCCAGGGAACTCAGTTCATCGAGAGCTTCAAGATCGAAAGGATCACTGGTGGCCATCCGCACACGGCCGTCCATCGCTTCGAGCGGCAGCACCTCATGACGGAAGATGGCCGTCGTGGGGAATCGAGAGATGAGCGGCATGTCGACCTGAAAGTTCTTGAGATCGACGAAAGGGATCCCCAGTTCTTCACCCAGCGCACGGAGGGCGTCTTCCTCCCTGATCGCTCCCATCTCGACGAGGATCTGGTCGACACGTTTGCCGTTCGCCTTTGAGCGCGCGGACTCCATCTGCTGCTGATCAATCAAGCCACGCCGCAGTAAGAGTCCGCCAATCTCCATCGTTACCGGTCTCCTCGATCTCGTCCGAAGCGTCGCCGTCCGGAACCCGAATTGTCACCTCCCTGTCGAATACTTTCGAGTCCACCTCGACCATCGCTCCCGTTGCCTCTCCCCTCACGAAGTTGTCGGAAGAACTCGATACGACGTTGGATATCATCGGCTTGTGGCGTCTCGGTGTTTGGCGACTGACGTGTTTGATCTCCAGACGTCGTTGAGGATGTCCTCGCAGCACTTGCGGTCGACGAGACGGTTACGCGCGGGATCAGTGAACTCAGTGTGTTCTGCACGGCCGATGCGTTCGTATTCTCCAGCGAGACTACGCGGACTGTCCGTCGGGCTTCGCGGGCAGCATTGTCGACCGACTGCACGAGTTGTTCGATTTCGTGAAAAATGGATTCACTTGATGACACGATCAGGTTGCTTGTTTGACGGTCGATTCCGATCGTGACCTTGGGTTCGCTGAGTGGTGCAGATTCATCTCCACCGCGACTCCCTCTGTCGCCGCGACCGCCGCCGAGCAGTGCTGCGAATGCACCTCCAGGGACACCCGCACCACGCGGAGCCTGCAATTCGGGTTCATAGACACTCTTGACGATCTCGTAGACTTCGTTGATCTCAGCATACTTGACGGGGATCATCCGGGGGACACGATCACGGAGGGACTCGGTGAGCCCCGAGGCATCGAGGACTTCCAGCATGTCCCGGACCTCATCGACCCGATAGGTGGGACCGCTGACAAACAGCGCGTTCAGCCGAACGTCCGGGATGATGCGAAGTGTTTGTGGACCGGTGCCGAGGCTGTTGAGACCTGTCATCTGGCCGACGCTGCTGCCGAACGAACTGACACCGCTCGTGAGCATGCCGAGGACGCCGGAGGAACTCGATGATGTCTGACTGACGCTACTGTCAGGGAAGAGTTGCTCCAGCATGGCCGATGCTTCGGTCGCATCGGCCGACTGGAGGGGGATGACGGTCCAGGTGGTGCGCGGCGGGATCGCCTGCAGGACGTCTTCGAGCATCTGCTCCATCTCGTCGAGAGCCTCCTGGTCCTGCGAGATCAACACCAGATCGCTGCCCGTGACCCGAATGGTGACCGGTGATGCCCCTGCTGGTTCTAACGTGTCGACCGATGACGTGTCCTCCGCATCATCAACACTCACCATAAAGGGGTCCGCGGTTCTCACATCACGAGACGTCTGCTGATCTTCCTCAGCGGGCGCATTGGACGCGGCAGGTGGCGGCTCAGGCGTGTGACGAGGTTCGTCTTCGAGAACTCGTGGTCCTCCCTGGAAGGTTCCGGGAGGGTTGACGACCCGGATCGAACTCCCTTTGCGTGTCTTCCAAAGCTGTTCGAGGATGGGGAGCACTTCGGCCGGATCACGGCTGCTGAGGTTGAAGGTCCGGATGGGACCACGGTTGGATCGTGCGCTCCCCGTGCCGTCTTCGCCCAGGTCAGTGAGGACTTGCCGCACCTGCAGGATCTGACTTTCCGTACCTCGAATCATGACCTGTCGTCCAATCATGTCGGCCTGGATCGTGGGCGCATTGTCTCCATCACGAATGAACAAACCTTGTAGCGTGAGCACCGCGAGCGACGGGTCCATGTTGGAGAGTGGGATTACGGAAACCTGCGTGCCGCCGCCGGCTCCATCCAGCTTGCGAATGAGTTCGCGAACCTCTTCGTGCTGAACGGGGGTTGCCATGATATTGATCAGCCCGTTACGACCGTCCTCATTGACAACGATCCCCGGCATCAATGCATCAATAGACTTCGTCACCTCACGCGCATCCGAGTTGGAGACGGCATAGGTGAAGAGGTAGGGCTTCTTGCTCATGAAGCTGCCGCTCGCCTCGACATCGATTGTTTTAACAGCTTCTTCGATAATCTGATGTTCCGATGGTGAGGCTGTCGCCAGCAGCCGATTGGTTCGCGGGTCTGCAATGATGCGTGCATTCGACATGTTCGCCGAGCCGATGGCATCACGGCTCGATTCGCGATCACGAGAGCGGAAATCGAAACGGCCGCGATCAGAGGTCGAACTGACATTGGTGACGCCGGTAGCCACGCCAAGCATATGTTTGATGAGCAATTCGGCTTCTTCGGCAGAGATGTTGGTCAGCGTGTAAGGACGAAAGATCATGTCTTCCGAACCAGGCGCCACGTTCTGCAGCATGGACTGGATGCGGCGAAGGTTCGAGCCGATGTCCGTTACAATCAATGAGTTCGTGGCCGTCATGCCGACGACGGTCCCCTGTGGCCCTTTGAGCTTTTCAACTTCACCGGCCACAAGATTGACATCAGCACCTGCAAGCGGGAAGACGACCGTCAGCAACTCATTACGTCCCCGATTGAGCAACTCACTGGCATCAATTGTGGGAACGAGATTCGGTGGGATGCCCTGATCGATGTTAAGGCTGACCAGGAAGTTGTCACGCCTGACGAGCACATAGCCCCGAGCCAGGAGGTAGCCATTGAGGACGTCCAACGCTTCGGTAACGGTGTATTGCTTGTCGTCATAGTGATTGAATGTGCCCGGCGGAACATCATTGAGGTCGAGAGTCAGACCAGCAACGTCAGCGAAGCGTTGCAGCACGATTGACCAAGGGGCGTATCGAAAATTGAATGAGAGAGTGGGGCCGTTGTCACCGCGAGGCGTTTGATCGCGAGCCGTCGATTGTTGTCCGTCAACGGCGGCAAAGGATGCAACCGCTTCCGCACCTTCCGGGACGTCCATCTCAAACGCTGCCCGCTTCGCGGGAGCCTGGGGAGGTGCCGTGTTTGTGGTCGCTGCTCCGTCCTGACTTCCCAGCGGCGGGCCGAGGCGCTGTTGCCATGACTGCTGTTGTTCAGGCGTCAGGACGGCTGCAAACTTCGTATTCCATTCTTCATCGAACTTCGCACGATCCTCTTCGGAGGCACGAAAGCCCAACTCGCGGCGGGCGTTATCCCGTTCTTCGACGAGGGTTTTGATTTGTGATTTCTGATCATCGGTGAGTCCCAGACTCTCCGCGACCTCGTCCTGACCAAGCGCACGCAGACCCTGTTGCTGGAGTGACACCTGTTGCAGCCGCGTTGTCTGCTGCTCATTGAGGATCGACTTGAGCTGTTCGTCCGACTCACGACGTCGTTGCTCGAAAGCGGATCGCATTTCTTCCCGGAGAGCTTCCCGCTCCTCGTCTGTCGTTGCATCCCGCATTCTTTGAAAGAGGTCTCCATTGTCACCAAAGTTACGTGCCTGCTCACCCAACTCCTCGATTTGCTGAATCTGCTCCTCTGTGAGGTTCAATTCCGAGCGGACATCATCGCTGCGGAGCGTCCCCAACAAACCACGGTCGCCGCCACGACCACCACCCCTGCCGCCTCGTCCTGGTTGGGCCTGCGTGACGTCCGCGCACAGGATCGCAACGAAACAGGCGATCAGCAAGGTGACCACTGATTGAAATGGTTGTCTCATGCGCATTCGATTTCCCTGGTTCCCTGCAAGGAACTACTCTGTGTACCGGTCGTCAGCTTCGCCGGTATACACCCGGAAAGTATTTTATTGGATCTCAGTGACTTCACGTCTACACTGAACCTCTGAGGCGACGATGATGTGTGGGACAGGTTTAATCTCACAGTCTGGTCGAATGTCCCTTATTCTAAACGGTTTATCGTCGCATGGGGCGTCTCCTCTATCATGAGGACGTCAACTCCGCGGTGATTCCGGCAAACATTGAGCAGTTATCCATAAATCAGGGACAGTTCGCCCATGCATGGTCGATTTTTGAGCGTGCTGACGACTTTGACGGCGCTGGTCCTCTCCGCAACCTGCGCCTTCGGGCAACGGGGCGGGTTCTCGCCCGATGGTTTCTTCGACCGACTCGACCAGGACGGCAGCGGGGTCATCGAGCCGGAAGAGATCCAGGACTCACGGATGGCCAGATTTGTCGAGCGCATGGAGATCGACACGTCCCGAGGCATCACTCGTGAACAGTTCTCCAACGCGATGGACCAGGTCCGTCGGCGATATGAGGAAGAACGGGAGTCTCGTCAATTCGACAGTGAAAGTGATTCCGACCGTCGCCGAAGTCGGTGGAGTCGTTCCCCGGAATCAGACGACTCGGAACGGAGGAGCGAACGCGGACGGGGGCAAGGATCACGAACCCGCTCGCTGCCTGCGCCCGCTCCGATTCCGCAACAGCGAGTCACCCTCGACTTGCAGGCCGAATTCACCAAAGGGGACACCGACGGTGATGGCCAGATCGGGATGTATGAGTGGACACGATGGAAGTCCCGGGCGGCACTCGCAGAGTTTCTTGGGATGGATCGGAACCACGATGGGTTCCTCACACCCCGTGAGTTGACCCGGGCTGCCGAGGCTGAGCCGGTCGACCTTGCAAGTGTCCTGCCCATCGCTCCGTCGTCTGTGAGCAAGTCGACAAAGGAGGCAGTTACACCTGTTTCATCCGAAACGGTCGAAGCACCAATACAGTCCGAAACTTCGCCGCCAGCGACAGCTAACTCATCAATCGTGATCGGGTCAGCGGACCCCGGACAAATCAAACAGGCCGAACGTTTCTTCGCATTGCTGGACAGCGATCGCAACGGTACTGTGTCGGAACTGGAATGGGAGAAGAGTAACCGGCTCAAACCAAAGTTTGCTGCCGCAGGTGCTGACCTCGGAAAACCCATGACTTCTGAAGAGTTCGTCAGCTACTACGTTCGAATCTTCTCCAGCCCACAATTTGCCAATTAGCCGTCCGTTGAAAGACTGCGTGGCACGGACATTCTTGTCTGTAACTCCATGGGATTTACCAGAGGCAGGAATGCCTGTTCCACTTTATCAACGGATATTTGAGATCGCTTACCTCTCCAGATCGAGACATCGATCTCGGGACGTCACCGGAATCGGATGAATAGAAGTTTAGTGATTGCAATGTGGATGTGTGCACGGCGCGAGTTGGTGACGAGTATAGTAGGAGGGTTCATGGTTGGACTCTGTGGTTGAGAGCACGTATGGCGAGTAGTCCATCCGTTCACATCCACTTCGACGAGCGACACCAATGCCGCGCGGGTTGAAGACCTCCGGGCGGCATCGTTCGATCGGGTGTGTCCCATACGACGTGGGCGACTCAAATGCACTGTAGATTCGCGTGGGGGGGCCGAAGTGCGTGCCATGTGGTCGCGGACGGCAGATCCGTCCGTTGTTCGGGACGCCTTCCACTTGAGGGGCGATTTGAGCCGCACCATCCTGCAGACCGGGGAGGAAATCGTCTGCTGCTGCGACTCCAGTCGAGGCAAACGACAAGCCGAGAGCGAACAGACACATTAGGGAACGAGGGGTGAAACGTCGAATCATGCCTGATCTCCATCCTTGTTCTGTCTCACTTGAAACTTCCAGTTCTCAGTCCTCAACGTCGGCAGATCCGCCCCGACTTAGACAGCAGCACTCACGCGTCTGGAGTCATCGCCATAACTGGCACAACCGGAATCCTTCGATGAAGGAACGCGATCGATTGCACATCGCCTGACGACGCAGCAGACTGCATTCACCACTGTGCTCATCCACAAGATGGGGAGTTGAAACCCTCCAGGGGTGTCATAGGTACTCTGGTTCGACAGTCCACAAGCCGAGGATTGTTGGGTTTGTCAGGAACATCCGTCATGCAGAACTCATTAGGGTTTTCACATTCACTATCCGACCAGACTGTTCGGCGACAGCTTGTGAGAGCGAGTTGGCTGACGATCATCATGCTACTGGGGCCAGGACTTGCAGCCAGTTCGCAGGCCCAGGACGATGCAAAGTCAGAGGAACCACCGGCACCTGTGCCCTTTGCAGTCATCAACGCAGCGAGTGTTGATCGTTTGCTTGAGGACGCCCAATACGTCGCAGAAGTTTCAGAGCGGCCGGATCTGATGAACTGGCTAAACGAGGGGCTTTCCGCAATCTCCGATCTCGGCGGTGTGGATCGCACACGGCCCTTCGGAGCCCTTTTCTATCTCGACTCCGGGCTGCCGCCGATTCCTTTTCCGGTCATGTATGTGCCGGTGACAGACGAACGACGACTGCTCGACACGCTGTCGATCCGAGACACGAAATGGAAGAAGTCCGGGACTGCGGATAGTCGCTATGAAATGATCGATGCTCCGCACATGAAACTCCGGTTCGCGGACGGCTATGCCTTTCTTGTGCGGCGTGGCGAGTGGGTCCTGGATGAAGACCTGCCGAACCCGGTGACCTTCTGTGAGCACCTGACGAATCGGTATGACATTGCCGCATCACTAAGACTGGGTGCGATTCCGGAGGGCATCCGGCAGGTGTTTCTCGGATTCCTCCGATCAAGTACACAGACCGAACTTCAACAGAGAGACGATGAACCCCCAGCTGCATATCGGATTCGACGCGCGAACGGCACAGGCATGCTCGAATTCCTGGAACAACTTCTCACAGAAGGAGACGAGATCCGGATTGGATGGGATGCTTCACGCGAACAGAGGACGGGCGTTCTTGAGATAGTGCTTAACGCTCAGCCGGACAGCGACTACGCCAAGCATCTCAAGAACTTCGCCGGCACGCAGACGATGTTCCATTCTCTGGCCTCAGATCAGCAGCCACTCACGATTGTTGGCTCATGGAAGCTCGACGACCGTGAGCAGAAAACGTATCAGGAATACGTGCTCGCCGCTCGTGAGACGATCGAGCAACAACTGACCGAGCAGGAGCAGCCCACCGAATCGTTGACGGGAATGTACGATTCAGTGACAGCAACAATCGAGAACGGACAGATCGATGTCTGTCTGCAGTTTGTCGCTCCGGAACCGGAGAAGTTCGTCATTCGTGGAGGCGTCAAGTTGACTGGGGCACGCACGTTCGGTGCGTCGCTCAGCCAGTTCCTCACACAGATTCAATCGAACCCGGACATTGGGCAGATCGACGTCAATTACGCCGAGCACCAGGGAATCACCATTCATCGACTGGGAAAACAGGACGAAGGAACTGACGAGGGGGAGCAACGCCTGTTCGGCGGCCTTCCATCCTTACTTGTGGGGACGGGGTCACAAGCACTCTGGTTTGCGATCGGGACCGACGTCGCCCTCCCTTCGATGAAGCAGGCGATCGATTTGGTGCAGCAATCAGTCGGTCAGCCACCCGTCACTGCATCTGGAGCCGCCCCCATTCAACTGATTTCGCGGATGAACGGCTGGTTACAGATTCCCCCCAGAAATCGGGGCGACGACGGTCCGCGACCGTTCCGCCTCATGGCCGAAGAAGCCTTTGCAGGGGACGATGACTCCCTGCGTATCGAGGTCCGCCCGACCGAGACTGGCGTGCGGGGTCGAATCCAGCTTGATGAAGGCTTTCTGCGACTGTTGGGAATGGCCATCGGTCGCCAGTACGACCGCAGTCAGCTGTGAAGGAGCAGGTTTGACATCACACAACACATCGAGTCGGAGATGTCGACCGTCTCGGAGTGGATCACTCCGCACTTTCAGACGGAGTCCGCAACTGAGGCGGCGCGGGCGCGACGATGATTTGATTTTCGACTTTACGGATCCCCGGCTCCAATCGAGCGAGCGCTTCGGCGAGCTTGCGAGCTTCATCATCGAGAGCGGTGCCTCGAAGGACCAGCGTGCCATCAGGAGTCAGCGAGGCTTCGGTTCCGGTGATGCGATCTTGCAGCGGACGGAGGTGCGTTTGCAGACTATTTCGAACGGAAGGATCTCGAAGTGGCGAATAAGAAAACGCCACACGATGACGCGGGCGGAGCCGGACAGCACGGCTGGGACCAGTCGCCTGACCGCGTCCTGCGTTGGTACCTCCCTGATTCCCTCCGAGGGCACCAAACTGCGGGCCAATCGTTCCGCCCACATTCGGTTGTCCTGACAATCGCTGACCGACAAATCCATCCGCCGTTCCCCGACCGACAAAATCGGTCGCGTTCTGATTCAACGATTCACCGAAAGCCCGGAACTGTGGCTGCTGCACACCTTGACCAGTCAGACCGCCCCCTTGCGTACTTCCCGGCGTCACCGAGTTCGTCGTCGACGAACCGGTCATGCTTGTTGTTCCGGTGGCAACTGCTCCACCCGTTGTACCTGAGTTAGCGGATGGTTGTTGCTGGGCGAATGCGATCCCCGAGGCCAACAACACCCACACGCTGCCGACAGCTATAGCACACCTGCATTGATGACGTCGTAAACTCAACTCGAACCTCACTGATACGATTTCGGGTAACTGAATGCGCACCGATTCATACGGGAAGTCTACACGGTAAGACTGTCGACGACCGAACCAAAAGACTGTTAAACGTCCCCAAAAATCGAATCAAGTCGGAATCGTGTGATTGTGAACATCAAGAAAAATGGAGCAGCGAGTGGTCCAACGGATGTTCCTGATGACAATTCGTGGTCCAGCACAGAATTGAATCTCAAGGCTATGTCCGGCAATGAGTTGAAGTTCTCTCGGTTTAGTCACCCACATCTCATGGAGTTCTTGGGGAGCCTTCCGATCGCTCAAATCAGATGAATGATCGTCGGGCGGATACAAACGGCCCATCGATCTGGAGCAATTTGTGGGACGGTTGCGGATAGATTTCTTGATGAGTGTGACTCGGAACATCAGGATAGCTGAATAGTTGATCAAGTCCGCATCTCATCATTGACGTGTTGACAGCTTCTCTTGTGTTAGTTTGATTTCTGATGTGGAAACGGATCGTCATTCGACAATCGCTCTGGAAAATAAGATCGCGACGGGAGATGATTCGTGGTTTGAAATCGAGCTGAGCAGATAACAGAAGTTAATAAACTTCGGATGATTGGCACTCTCAGAGTCAGGGGTCAAATGACGCAGCAGAATCTCACACTCGCATTGGGAGGCGGTGGAGCTCGTGGGGTGGCTCATTTGGGGGTCATCGAAGAGGTTCTGAAGGCCGGGTGGCTCGTCGACCGTGTGATCGGGATCAGTATTGGCAGCCTGGCCGGGGCCATGTATGCCTTTGATCCTGATATCCTTCAGGTGCAGGAACGAACGCTCGGCTATCTTCTCTCTCCTGAATTTGAACGCCAACAGAGGGAGTTGTTCCGGGCCGACCGTGGAAAAGACAACGGCGTACGTGGCGGACTCTTCTCCTGGTACCACACGGTTGCGAATTACCTGGACGCTCACCAGACACTCACGAGAGCTGTCACACGAAAGTCACTGTTGCCGGGAGCGTTGCTGGAAGAAGTGGTTAAACATCTGTTGCCCGATGCGGACATTGCTGACGCGAAAATTCCCCTGTCGATTGCAGCTGTCGATCTGATCACTGGCGAAAGAGTGGCCTTGGAAGAGGGGCCGTTACGAGTTGCGGTCCAGGCCTCCGCTGCCATTCCGGGGATCTTTCCTCCGGTGAAGTGGGAGGGACGGCTGTTGTGTGATCTGGGCGTCCTCTCATCATTACCGGTGCGAATCGCTCGGAGATACAATCCCCGGATTCTGGTCGGAGTCGATGTTGGCGGACAGGCGAAGCAGTTGTCGGAGTATGCCACTGCACTCGATGTGCTAATGCGGATCATTGAGATCGGTGAGATGACGTTTCGGGAGGATCTGCGAGCAGAAGCAGATCTCGTGATTGCACCCGCAGTGGCTGAGATCGAGTGGTTCGACTTTTCGAAGTCTCCGCAGTTGATTGAAGCCGGTCGCGAAGCTGCCTCGAAGGCACTGCTCAACATGCCCGATACGCAAACCCGTCTGCAAAGAGTCCTGGGTTTCCTGAAGCCTCAGCAGCCGAATCCCACACTCAAATCTCCCTGAGTTCGAGCGATTCCCGACAGCCTTCTCATGAAACCATTGATAAGTGATTTGACGTGAAGCGGTTCGGGACCGAAAATTCATCTGCTGGGATGACTTTGGATGAATTCCTATTCATAAGGACTCGACGCACGCAGACTCGAAACATCGTTTTCAGTCCAGACACTCGATTGGCGTGGTGACGATTCTGTTTCAGTTGTCTTGCGTGTGCTTGGTTATGGAGTGAAGTCATGGGGGCAAGTGTGGGCGAGAAGATCGGCAAGGCAGGAAGTCAACCCGATGCGACGCGGTGGCTCAGGTCTCTCAATTACCTCGCAGGCGAACGCAGTCGAGGGAAGTGGTGGACTTCCGATCGCGAACAGTCAAAGAAACCCTGGTTAAAACACTACCCAACAGGGGTTCCTGCTGAACTTTCTTATCCACGTGAGCGTCTCGGCTGGCTGCTGGAACAGGCGTTTGAGCGATATCCGGATCGAATCGCTTGCCACTACTACAGTCAACAGCTGACTTACGAGGAACTCTTTTCTCGTGCTCAGCGACTGGCGGCCGTGTTTGTCCGAGAAGGATTACAACCGGGTGACCGAGTCGGCATCTTGCTGCCGAATCTTCCTGAGTCACTCACCGCTCACTTCGCGACCTGGATGGCAGGCGGAGTGGTGGTTTCGCTGAGTCCGCTGATGGTCGCGGATGAAGTCGTGAGCATGATCCGAGCGACCGATTGCAGGTTTGTCGTCACGCTCGACATTCTCACGCCACTCGTCTGTCATAGCGATCAGCCTCCGGAACTGCTGATCCTTTCCAGCATGGCGGGACGACTGAGTCAAATCGAAAAATTGGGTTATGCGTGGATGCGTTTCCAGAAGGTTGGTCTTCGCTCGCCTGGTTCGCAGACGCGCGTGCTTTGGCTCGAGGAAGCCATCAAAGGCAGTTTCCTGGGATATCCTCGGGTCACGGGATCGGTGCACGCACCGGCGTTCGTGCTTCCAACAGGCGGGACGACTGGAGCCCCTAAAGCGGTCACTCTGTCGCATCACAATTTGATGTGCCAGGCCTGGCAGTTATCTCACTGGTCACGAGGTCATCATGGTGAAGAAAAGGTTTTGGCAGTGCTGCCGTTCTTTCACAGTTACGGATTGTCAGCTTCCGTGATGACCGGTGTCGCGATGGGATCGACGCTCATCATGCATCATCGGTTCCGCCCCGCGACAGTTGTTGACCTGATCCAGGAGCACAAGCCATCCATGATGCTTGCGGTCCCCGCCATGCTGGCCGCCCTGAACAACGAAGTGCTCCGCGACGAAGACTGCGACATGACGTCGCTCAAAGTCATCATGTCAGGAGGGGCTCCGCTTCCGGAATCGGTGGCCAAAGAGTTTCAGGAACACTCGGGAGCTGTCATCGTTGAGGGTTATGGACTCTCAGAAGCCAGTCCGACAACTCATGCAGGGCCACTCAACGGCACTGCCAAACCAGGCACGATCGGGTTGCCGCTGCCGGATACCGATGCACGCGTCGTCGACCCGGACAACCCCGCTAAGATCTTGGGACCGGGAGATGTGGGGGAGTTGTGTGTGCGCGGTCCGCAGGTCATGCTGGGGTACTGGAACAATCCGGATGCGACCGCAAGTGTGTTCAAGAGCGGTTGGCTGCACACCGGAGACATGGCGACTTACGATGAAGAGGGATTCTTTCGCATCGTCGACCGCATCAAAGATTTGATCATCACCTCGGGGTTTAATGTCTATCCTGGTGATGTTGAGGAAACTCTGCGGGATTACCCGGGGATCAAAGACGTGGCGGTCGTCGGTGTGCCTGATGAGGAACGAGGCGAAGTCGTGAAAGCGGTCCTTGTCGTCCAATCAAAGAAGGAGTTTTCACAAAGCGACTTCGAAGCCTTCGCCAAAGAGAAACTGGCTGCCCATAAGAGACCTCGCATCATTGAGTTCAGTGAACAGGATCTGCCTCGAAACTTCCTCGGGAAAGTTCTCAGGCGTCAACTCCGGGAATTGAAGCCCGAAGCCGAGCCTGCGCCTCCGGAAGTGACTGCGCAGGATGAGCATGATCTCACTGTTCAGGATACATGAATTTCAAATCGAGGAGCCTCGCTGTCTATGGATCATGTCGTTGACAGAACCTGACAAAGCGGAGTTTGTATTGGAAACTCGCCAACCTTTGATGCAGGGTGAGTCAACTAAGGTAGAGAGACGATGAGCACATACGAACATCTGCACGTCGATCGAGATGCCCGTGGCGTCTGGACGATCAGTTTCGATCTTGCAGGCCGTGCGGTCAATGTGTTTAACGAGTCCATTTTCCGTGAACTGACTGCAGCACTTGATCAGATCGATCGGGACAGTGGTGCGAAACTGCTGGTGCTCCGGAGTGCAAAGGAGGCAGGATTCTTTGTCGGAGCGGATGTCAACCGGATACAAGACCTCACGACACCCGAGGAAGCAGAACTCGCGATCAAGTCCGGCCAGGATCTCTTCCAGCGGATAGAAGACCTCAAGATTCCATCAGTCGCGGCCATTCATGGAAACTGTCTTGGTGGCGGGCTTGAGATGGCACTTGCATGTACTTACCGCATTGTTCGGGACGACGGGTCTACGAAGCTGGGCCTGCCGGAGACACAGCTGGGAGTAATCCCCGGATGGGGAGGTACCCAGAGGCTGCCGCGTCAAATCGGGCTGCAGAAGGCCGCACCAATGATTCTCACCGGCAGCTCCAAGAATGCCGTGAAGGCCAAACAAGCCGGACTGGCCGACGCGGTCGCATCCACAGAAAATTTCGACAGCGACGTCGCCGCCTTTGTTAATCAGTTGCTCGCCGGAAAGAAGCCGGACAAACATTCACCCAAACTTCGAGACCGGTTTCTCGACGGGACCGTTCTCGGACGCACCATCGTGATGAGGATGGCTCGCAAGCAGATCGCAAAACAATCGCAACACTATCCGGCCCTGCCTGCGGCATTGAATGCGATTGAAACTGGCCTGAAGCAAGGATTGAAGCCAGGGCTCGCAAAAGAGCGGGCCGAGTTTTGCCGAGTGCTGTTCACTCCAACCTGTCGCAATCTGCTCGGACTGTTCTTTCAGCGGGAGATGGCTCGGTCAGCGGAGACCTGGGTCGGAACAACGGACATCGACGCTCCTCAAATCAAAACGATAGCTGTCCTCGGTGCGGGAACGATGGGGGCCGGCATCGCACAGTTGGCCGCAACCAGCGGCTTTCAGGTTATTCTCAAGGACATCGATGAATTGACCGTCCAACAAGGGATCAAGCAGATTACCTCTCTCACGGAGAAAGGGGTCAGGAAAGGCGGCCTCTCAAGACAGGCTGCTGACAAGGCTCTCGCGGCGATTACCCCCACCGCAGAGATGCAACCGGTCACTCAAGCGGACCTCGTCATCGAAGCAATCGTGGAACGCATGGACATCAAACAGAAAGTCTTCAGCGAACTCGATCAGCAGTTGCCGCCACAAGTACTATTGGCGTCAAACACGTCATCGCTGTCGATCAGTGACATGGCGGCCGTCACTAAACGTGCTGACAAAGTTGCCGGACTTCACTTCTTCAACCCGGTCCACAAGTTACCACTGGTTGAAGTCGTTCGGGCGAAGGAAACCTCAGCGAACACGATTGCTGCTTTGGTAAACGTAGCGAAGGCACTTGGCAAGACACCCCTGGTTGTCGCCGAGGGGCCGGGCTTTCTCGTCAATCGTATTCTGTTCCCTTATTTCGACGAAGCCGTCCGGCTTGTCGTGGAAGGTCATCCCATTCAGGAGATCGACCGCGAGGCCAAGCGGTTCGGAATGCCGATGGGGCCACTCGAACTGCTGGATACCGTCGGGATTGACGTCGGAGCAGACGTGGCCAGCCACCTGCCAATGGCGAGTGTGGACGAAAGCCCCACCCCAAAACAATTGGCCGAGATGGTTGTTCAGGGTCGTCGCGGCCTGAAATCCGGCAAGGGATTCTACGACTACAAAAACGGCAAACGTGATCAGCCAATGCCGTCACCCGTTAGCACGAGCAGTGCCCAACTCCCCCTCGCCGTCGATTTGAACGGTGAAACCATCAGCGGCATCCAGCAAAGGCTCATCCTCGCTTTGATCAACGCGGCCGGCCAATGCCTCCACGACAGAATCGTTGAGGAACCATGGATGGTCGATTTGGGGATGGTCCTGGGGACGGGGTTCGCTCCGTTTCGTGGGGGGCCATTGCGGTTGGCGGAAACCTGGGGACGCGATAGGCTGAGAGAACAACTCAACAACCTCGCAGACCTGTTTGGTCCGCGATTTGAACCCAGTCCATTTTTTACTGAGTCTCGTACTGCCACTCCTGCGTCGCACAATTCCGTCTAATGTGTGACATCGTTTCTCCGTCTCGATCGTGAGGTCTCTGAAATGACGACCGTCAAAGACTCCGACTCTTCTGTCATTGACACCGAAAACGCACCTCGGATACCGACTGAGGCCACGACCTTCGCAGCTGAAGCACTCAAGATGGGAGGGAAGTCCGAGGACGAAGTGAGACGAATGGGAGCCGTCGATGCGGCAGACGACCGTGTCGAGCAGATGTTCGAGAAGCGTTATCAGACGGTCAACAGCCCTGCACATCGCGCGGTCTGGGAGTCGGTGGCCCCCATCGAACTCTTTGGGTTCGACAAACCGGCTGCCACGGCTTCGGAAGCAGCGACTCAGGTCATGGAAGCCTCGCTGAATGTCGTGCGCAAACATCTCGACGCAGGCACCCTGATGGATGAGGAGAAAAAAATCAGCAAACAGGTCCTCAACGATCTCGGCGAGGTCGGCTACTGGGGACTGTTGATCAGCCCTCACTTTGGCGGTTCAGGGGCATCATTTCTGCAATTCGCCACCTTCCTGACCAAAATGGCCACGCTCGATCCCACGATCGCCGGCCTTGCTTCTGTCCACGGCTGCATCGGTGCTGTCGACCCATTGATCACGTTCGGCAACGATGATCAGAAGTCGAGGCTGCTGCCTTTGCTCGCCAGTGGCAAACGACTCTCCGCCTTCGCTCTCACGGAACCCGGAGCTGGTTCGGATCTCACCGCCCTGAAAACAACCGCAGTCCTGGATGGTGATGATTACGTTTTGAACGGTGAGAAGCTGTTCATCACCAATGTGCAACCCGGTCGTATGATCGGTGTTGTCTGTCTCATCGACAACAAGCCCGCTGTGCTGATTGCCGAATTGCCGGAAGAGGAGAACGAAAACTTCAGCCTCCGGCGGTACGGTCTCTGGGCGCTCAAACATACTCACAACTGTGGAATCCTGTTTAACAACTTTCGCGTTCCGGTAGCGAACCGACTCGACCCGGGTGATGGAGACGGCCTGACAATCGCTTATCACGGCCTCAACCGGGGCCGCGTCGCCCTGTGTGCCAATGCGGCCGGGACCATGCGAGGCATGCTGACCGACATGATCCCCTGGGCGAAGTTCCGGGTGACATACGGCGAGCCCATCGGCAAACGGGAACTGGTGCAGCGACGTCTCGGAGAAATCGCCGGACTCATTGTCGCCTGCGATGCACTGACCAACTGGACCGGCAACCTGCTCGATCTCGGTTATCGCGGCGAGATGGAATGCGTCGTTGCGAAGATTTTCGGCAGTGAAGCACAGAAGCACGCTGCGATTGAACTGCACATGAAGACCCATGGCGGACGTTCATTCCTGCACGGTCATATCTTCGGCGACAACGTACATGAGTTTTTGGCCCCCTGCATCTACGAAGGCGAAGGCGAGATGCTCGGCTTGGCATTCTTCAAGTCGCTGGTCAAACAGCATGGCCGACAGTTCTTCGAGCCGATCGGAAAAGCTCTCCAGAAGGCGGGTATCAAAAATCCCAACCCGGCCAACCCCGCTCACGCGTGGGCCCTCAAGGGGCCGTTGTGGGAGTACAGCAAATGGTTCACCCGCAGCAAACTCCAGCGGCGGCCCACTCCGCAGTTTCCCAGGATGGATGCATCCCTACGGAAGCACGCCGAGTTTGCGGTCGACTTCCTGCATTATGCAGCCTTTGAAACCTCCGGCGCCATGCGGACTCACCAGCTCAAATTGGCCGATCGTCAATGCCGCATGGCCGAGATCTCCGCTCGCATTCAGAGGGGGATCGTGATCCTCAGCACCAGCCTCTACGCAGGTCAACACGAGAACGAACTCGTCCGTACCGCCGGCGATGTGATCTGCACACAACTCACTGACCAACTCCTCGGTCGCCGTCCCACAGATGCGTTCCTGAAGAAGGTCACCAGATTGGGAGAAAAACTCACAGCGCAAAAGTTCCCCGGCACGGAGCACATCGAACCGCCGCCAATCCTCATGACCTATTCCAATGATAAGTAAGGCACTAGCGGTCTCGCGATCGACCGATCATCTCACTAAGTCCACGGAACCCGCATGAACAAGGCCTTTGTCCGCGAACCTGATTTTGACGGACGTGCCTACTGCCCCCGTTGTGGTTCTCTGGGAACAGCGGTGACGTCGGTCACACTCGAACAACACCTGAAAGAAAGTGCTCGTCAGCAACTCGGTGAGACCGCCTGGTTTTGCGGTTTCGCATCTTGTGAGGTCGCCTACTTCGACCTCTACGAACGCTGCGTGACAACAGGCAAACTGCGAGCTCCTGTGTATCCGAAGGCCTCCGATGCTCCCATCTGTGCCTGCTTTGGTTTTACCACGGACGATATCGAAGCCGACGTGGCCGAGGGGACGCCAACCCGAATTCGAGACTTACTCAAGAAATCCGAATCTCCGGAAGCTCGCTGTCAAACCCTAGCCGCAGACGGCCACTGCTGCATGCGAGAAGTACAACGGCTCTACATGCGGCTACGTCAGGGCAATCGCACGTTCAGGACGTCCGAGTTGCCCTGAACATGTGCTTTCGTCACCGTAGCTGGACTCGCCAGAGTTCAGATTGATGATTGGCAACTGACATGACGGCTGAATTCTGGCGAATCCAGCTACATCGAACGTGCGATTGCCCTGGCGGCTACGTGACCAATCAACCACGTAAGCTAAATTCCTTTCCTCCCAATCGCCGTCATTCTCCGTCGAATGAAAAAGCGGAGAGGGGAGATTCGAACTCCCGGTGCCTTTCGACACGCTGGATATCAAGACCCTACAGCGATTCGAATAACGACCAAGTCACTCAGAAATGTGCGACGAAACCACGAGCGAGGTGCCCGGATCTGCGCCGAGCTTCGAAGCATCTCTCCCTTAGAGCACTTCCAAAGTAGGTGTTCATTGTTTTGGGGTATTGAGGTTATTCTCCTTGGGGCATCGCATTTAAGGAGGAGCACGATGAAGCCTTCTTCGGTGGATTTGCGGTCGAGGGTCATTCAGGATGTGGACTCGGGACTCTCCGCCGCAAAGGCATCAGCGAAGTATTTGGTGTCGGCCCGCATGATCGACAAGTGGAAACGGCTCAATCAGGAGACGGGGAGTCCGGACCCGCGCCGAGGGAGGTCCGGCCCGTGCCTGAAACTCGACCCGTATCGCGAGGCGATTCTTAATGCGATCGAACAGAAGCCAGGACTGACACTGGAAGACCTCCGGTCGCACTTGAAGTTGCCGGGATGTGTGCAGACGTTGTGGAATGCCCTGCATCGCTGGGGGATCGTGCTCAAAAGTGATCCGTGCGACCGGGCAGCAACGGCCTGACGTTCAGCAGAAGCGTCGCTGGTGGAACATCCCGGTGTCTCCGCAGCGAGCGGAATGCCTGGTCTTCATCGAGGAGACGGCTGCGCCCCGACCATGCTTTGCGGTAGTATTCTTCAGCGAACTTCCGGTACTCCCTGATCCCTCTGAGCCGAGAGAATAAGAAGCCACTCCTCAAATGGAGGGAGTAACAGCATCGCCAGCCGTCTCTCGAAGAGGTCATCGACTGGGGGGAAAGCTTCCGCAACTTCAACATGGCTCTGGTCATCGGTGAACAAAGTCCCCAATTACGCCGCAGCCTTCCGCAAAAATGCACTCAAACTCAAACATCTCCTGACCAAACTCGGCCTCCCCTCCTTTTGAGTCGCCGTGGAACAGGCATGAATCTTCCTGTTTATCTACGACGTTGGCACATCAGTTGCCTTCGATGTCTCGATCCGAAGGGGTGAGAATACCCGTGATCAGACAACTTCTCCGTGAAGTCACTTTGCGATGATCAAAGCAAAGCCTGCACATTCTCCGGCGGGCGACCCAGAATGGCGAGGTCTCCTTTGACGACGATCGGTCGTTCGATGAGTTTGGGATGTTCGTGTAACAGCTGGATCGCCTCCTTGTGAGAGAGGTTGCGTTTCCCAAGGCCGAGCTCTTTGTAGAGCGATTCCCCTTTGCGTATCAGTGCCTGCGGCTCGATGCCGAGCTTCTTCACGAGTTGTTCCAGCTCACGGATCGAAGGCGGAGTGTTCAGGTACTCGACAATCTCCGGCTCGATGCCCGCCTCCTGGATCAACTGGAGTGTCTGCCGGCTCTTGGAACACCGAGGATTGTGATAAATGCGGATTGTCATACTTTGTCTCTGTCTTTCGTTTTTCTTCGTCTCGACCGTGTAACACCCTTGGAGTCTTGTCGCTTTGCTGGATGTTGGAGGTCCCAACAAGTGATTCACATCTCTGAGGAGACGAACATGTCCCGCCTGGTTTTTTCCGCACTGATTTTTATGAGCTGTGTTCAAATGGTTGGTGCTGAGGTCATCTCGACGTCCACCAAGACTTCCACTCGACTGAACGGCGTCTGGACCGACCCTCGTCAGCTTGACGACCGACCCTGGGTCGATCCGACCGATCCCAAGGCCTGGGATACCACCCTTCCGGACTACGATGACTCAAACGTCGACCCACTCCTTGATGACGAAAAACTCTTCTGGGAAATGATGCTCTTCGGATTCTGACAATCAGGCGTCAAGCAAAACAGGCTGGGATCGCTCACGAGCGTATCCCGGCTTGTGTTATTTCTCTAGCAATTGCTGCATCGCGTTCATCAGCACCGGCTCCACGCCCGCTTTGGTGCGGGTGGCTCGGTCGCTTGTTTCGTAGCCGCCCTGGCCGTAGGCAAAGTCGGTGCCAATGTAGCCCGCTCCGTATTCGCCGTAGGCAGCCATACAGACGAAAGCATCAGGGCGCATCTGTTGAGCGGCCAGCTGGTATTCGACGAACAACTCACCCGGCATGTGCACGATGATTACGTCTCCCAGCCGTAGCGATGAGCAGTCGATTGTGCGACCGGCTTTCGTCCGTTGCAGCCACGCGAGGTGCTTGGCCGCACTCAGATGATCTCTGGCAGTCGCCTGTTTGTCGCTGAGGACCGCTTCGAGTTCGTCAGCCTGCAAATGGTCCCCCAGCGGCAGCGTCACCGGCACGACTCGCCATTCCAGGTCGTTGTTACTGAGAGGACTGCGAACGGTCGCCTCCCAGGCCGCTTGCATGCCGCGCTCCAGCCGATCAGCAAGAATGGGACGCAACTCGGTCGAACCGTCGTTGTACTTGCCGGCAGCAATGTTGCCGCCTGCCCCGTTGAAGTGCACGTGCAATTGCATGGGCTGCCCATGCTCTCTCGCGGCCCGGGCGAGGCCTACGAATTCCGACGTCACGTCCCCTTCACCGTAATAACTTTGCGGATGAGTCGCGTAATACGTCATCGAGACGATCGGTTCACCCCCGTTCCACAGGCTCACGCACTTCAACCAAGGGTCGATCGTGCCGTCCGGCGTGACGATCGCATCCGGGTCCTTCGACGCACTGTAACGCACGATCTTGACCTTGCCGTCCGGCCCGAGCAGACGTCGATTTGAAGCGACCCCATCGATGAGTGCCTGCCCATGCCCAATGTGAGTGACAGGCACGGCCCTCGGAATGGCTGACCGTACCGTCGCCGCTGTCCGCTCGATCACCTCACGGCAAAACGCGAGATCGTACCACTGCCCGGGCTCTCCGTGATCTGCAAGCAACTGTTCTGAGGAGAAGTCGCAGCGTGGTCCGTCGTGCTGATGGAGCGTGTGCACCGACACCCGTTCGTGCGTCGTTCCCGCAGCAGCAGCCAATTTCTCCCGCCACAGGTCGTGTCCTTCATTCGCAATTCCGATCCAGTCGACCGCACACAATACGATTGGCTGCTGATCCGACAACAGCACAATGCCCCGAGCACTGAGCGGATCAGTAATCGATCGAGCCAGCTTGTACGCAACCGGAGCCCCAATGGGCGGTGTCGCATCCTCGTTAAAAGTCGCCACACGAATGGGCTTCGCCGCATCCGCCGTCGACAACAGACAGCCCCACATCAGCACTCCAAGCACCGTACTTCGCATCATTCCTCCCAGTCTTCAATGGCCAGTCATTGTTTCACGCGACCGCAATCAAACGTAGCTAGTCTCTGCGAAGACCTCAACCGGCTTGACACCAACTGCAAGGCATCGTCTCCGAAGGTTGGGGAATGCAGGCCCCTCTGCATATTTTTTGGGAGAACGTCCTGAGATCAAGAATGTTCCTGATCCCAGCCGTCGTGTGAATGACATGTTTTCTCAAACCTAAACGCTCGTCGAAAGAATTCTCAAACACTTTGAGCCAATGGTCCCGAATCGAGTATCATGCGGTATCACTCTGATTTCCGAGACAACACCATGTTCAACTTCGGTCAACTCCGATCCCGCAATTGTTCGGCGTCTTCGCTTTCGCGGCGGGCGTTGTTGCAGGCGGGGTCGCTGGGGGCGGTCGGGCTGACGCTGGGGGATCTACTGCGGCTGGAGGCGTCGGGGGCGGAGGGTTCGCCGCCGGCAAAGTCGGTCATTCTGTTGTGGTTGTGGGGCGGGCCGAGTCATCTGGAGACATTTGACCTCAAGCCTGAGGCACCAGTCGAGTACCGGGGCCCGTATCGGCCGATCCCCACAAACGTGCCCGGCATCGACATCTGCGAACTGTTGCCGCGGCTGGCGCGTCAAGCCGACCGCTACACGATCCTGCGTTCGCTTCATTGCGAAACGAATGATCACGGCATGGCGGGCACGATCGGGCTGACCGGTTCCATCTCCGGGGCGATCAGCCTGGGAGGACAGACACAGCCGGGCCGGATTCAACCGACACACGGCTCGATCGTATCACGGCTGCTTCCGACAGGATTGGACTTGCCGGACTTCATGACGGTTGGCGGACGGTTGCATCAGGGCAAGCGTGGCATCGCAGGCGAGGGGGCCTCCATTCTCGGCGCGAGTCATGAGCCGTTTCGCCTCGACTACCTACCCGGCGAAGGGCTCCGGTTTCCGGGCCTCGAACTCAACGACGGCCTCACCCCCAGCGGTCTTGATGCCCGTCGTACGCTGCTGACACGCTTGGATGAGGTCGCACTGCAGATTGATCGGTCAGCAGAGACCACGCAGTTGGACGAATACTATCAGAAAGCATTCTCCCTGCTGACGTCCCAATCATCCAAGGAAGTCTTCGATCTCGATCGCGAGCCGGAACAGATCCGACAGCGGTACGGCAAGTTTCGATTCGGCCAGTGTTGTCTACTTGCCCGCCGGTTGATCGAGACGGGTGTCCGATTCGTGCAGGTCAACTGGAGTTCGCACGTCGAGCCGATCGAAGACACAGGGGACGGCGGGTGGGACATGCACGACCGGAACTTTCAGCAATTTCAGGACCGCCATTCGTGGATGCTCGACCAGGCCGTCTCTGCATTGTTCGATGATCTGGCAGACCGGGGACTGCTGAGCGAGACGGTCGTGGTTGCGATTGGTGAGTTCGGTCGCACCCCGAAGATCAACGGCAAGGCCGGACGCGATCATTGGCATCACTGCTATTCGGGACTGGTTGCAGGCGGCGGACTCCGTGTTGGGCAAGTCATCGGCAGCAGTGATCGTCATGCGGAACACCCGATCCTCCGCCCGGTAACACCCGCTGACCTGTTTGCCACGGTGTTTCGTCAGTTGGGCATCGGCACACCGGAACTCACGGACATCGACCTGCTTCCAGCTGGCGAGGTGATCGAGGAGTTGACATGAATCGTCTGCTCTGGGCCGTCTGGATGGGTTACGTCTCACTCATCGTGTTGCCAGTCGCTGATGCCGATGAATCAAAGAGTGTCCAGCGACTGACTCATGACGGTCATTTCAAACAGCGCCCGGCTTGGTCTCCCGACGGCAACCGAGTGTTGTTCGCCCGACATGAAGGAAGCACGATCTTTTTGTGGCAGCTTGACCTCACAACTGGTGAGGAATCCCGGCTGACTGAGCGAACCGACCCGGAGTATGACGCCGTGTTCTCGCCGTCGGGTGAGGACGTGCTCCTCGCCGTCGACAAGGCCTCCCCCAATCAGGGGGATATCGACATCCACGTCATCCACCTCGCTGACGGGAATGCACAGCCGGTCGCTGTCACGGAAGGCAAGCTCTCACACGAGGAGTGGCCCTCCTGGTCGCCCGATGGCAAACGGTTCACCTTCACCTCCACGCGTCACGACAATCAGGAGGTGTACACCGCTGACAGGGACGGCCAGAATGTTGAACGACTCACAGGCGATCCTGCGACGGACATGCATCCCGACTGGTCGCCAAACGGGCGGACGATTGCCTTTGCGACCAATCGCTGGGGCGATCTGGAAATTGCTCTTTACGACCTTGCAACTCACGATTTGAGACAATTCACGGACAGCCCGGGCTTCGACGACTACCCCACGTTCTCCCCAGACGGTCATCACATCGCGTTTACCACCAATCGTCAGGGGCACTTCGACATCGCGATCGCCAACGTCGCGACAGGACGGATAATTCTGCAAACCGATGATGATTCGATTGAGAACTTCCCCTCGTGGACGCCCGATGGTCGTGTCTCCTACATCTCCAATCGCGACGGTGGTTTCGACCTGTACGTGCATGATGTACTGACGCTGCCATGATTCGCTTGCCTTTGGTAATTCACCACGGAGGCACAGAGTCAAGGAGAGCACCAAGCGGTTCGTAAGATATGAGTGAGTTCGGCTGAAGGCAGTGCCTCGCGGTCAGGAAGCAGGTGATGCCTGAGTCCAATCAATCTCAACCGAGCTGATATCTCGATGTTTCCTTGCTCTGTGCCTCCGCGTCTCTGTGGTAAATCTTCATAAGAATCGCCAGATAGCAGATAGAAACGGGGGGTTGCTTCACGTTTCCGCCCCCCCTCCCCTCATCCTCATCTGCCGGATCCAAACTGCTTCAAACCCGGCGATTGTCTGCTCCCAACTGAACTGCTCACGGACGTGTGCCTGTCCTGCCGACGCGAGTCTGGAGGACAGAGATTGATCAGTCAGCAGTCTTTCCATTTGTTTTGAGAGCGATGGTGGATTTGGTTGAGCCGTCAGGCCGGTCTCACCGTCGAGAATCAGTTCGCTGACTCCTTCAACGTTCGTCGCCACACAAGGCAGGCCGGCGGCCATCGCTTCGAGGAGTACGTTCGGCATCCCTTCCCACCGTGAGGAGAGCACAAACAGATCGGCAGCTTGCAGTAGGGGCGCAGTGTCAGATTGCCGGCCGATGAGGTGAACAAAGTTCGTCATACCTTGCTCCTCAATATCGACCTGCAAACCACCTCGATCCGGACCTTCGCCGACGATCAGCAGATGCAGGTTTTTACCGACATGATCCTGATTAAAGAGTTGGGCAAACGCATCAATCAGGTTGTCGAATCCTTTCTGCGGATGTAACCGTCCGACGGAGATGATCGTGCGGGCCTCCCTGGGAATACCGAATGCCGTGAGATCGGCTGGTTCCGCGTTGGCGAAACGCTCGAAGTCGACGCCGTTAGGAACGACGGTGAGTTGTTCCTCTCGGTATCCCAGTTTGCGGTACGCATCGGCGACCGCGCGGCTGACACAGATCGTGTGGTCAACAAGCCGGTTCGTCCAGCGATCGAGAAGCATCCGCCAGCGCATGTCGGGTTCGATCACTCTCACGCCTGCGATGACGATCGGTACGCCGGCCCTCCAGGCAGCGAGGCGTCCTACGATGTTCCCATGAAACATGAACGTCTGCAGAATCTCCGGACGAAACTCCTTCAAGGCTTTTGTCAGCCGTCTTACTACCGCGAAGTCCCGTCCAGAACGCACGTTGAGGCAGGTGAGAGGCACGCCCGCGTTGTCGAGGTCGTCAGCGAGCGGTCCGCGTTCGGCCAGACAGTACACATGGGGTGACCAGCGCGATCGGTCCAACCCCATAACGATCCGCACCAATGCCCGCTCGGCCCCGCCCGGGTCGAGTTCGGTGATACAGAAGGCGATGCGAGTCGGGGTGTCTGACACGGAAACGATGAATGAGTTTGGCGAGCAGGTTGTCAGACTATACGATCACACGCCCACGATTCGCGAGACAAACCGATCATCAATGTCCGATCCTGACCGACTTTCCAGTTACGACTATCATCTCCCGCCGGAGTTGATTGCGGACCGTCCGCTTCCACAGCGAGACGCCTCCCGACTGCTTGTGCTCAACCGGAAATCGGGTGACATCCAGCACCGCACGTTTCGCGAATTCCCGTCCCTCATACGGCCTCAAGACCTGCTGGTCATCAACGAGACTCGCGTCATTCCGGCGAAACTCACCGGGTATCGCACGGCTACCGGCGGACGCTGGGAAGGCTTGTTCCTTGGCGTAACCCCCGAGGGAGCCTGGCGACTCATCGGCCAGACACGTGGCAAGCTGCAGCCGGGCGAGACGATTACACTGGTTCCGGGAGACGCGTCAGACCTGCCTGAAGATTCACTTGTTGTCACCCTGGTTTCTCGTAGTGAGGGTGGGAGTGGAGAATGGACGGCGACCGTCGATCGTGTCGCTGACCATCTCACCCTGCTCGCACAATTCGGCAGCGTCCCACTTCCGCCCTACATTGAGCGGGACAGACCGTCCGAGGAAGACCAGGAAAGGTATCAGACGACCTATGCGAGGACGCCCGGAGCGGTCGCCGCCCCGACGGCCGGTTTACACTTCACTCCCGAGATTTTGGAACAATGTTGTACCAGAGGGGCGGAGGTCGCAAAGGTCACGCTTCACGTGGGGCTCGGCACGTTTCGTCCAATCGCAGTCGATCAACTGAGTGACCACGAGATGCACTACGAGTGGTGCGAACTCCCGCAATCAACCGTTGACGCCGTCACAGCGACCCGCGCTGCGGGCGGACGAGTGATCGCGGTTGGCACCACAACAGTCCGCACGCTGGAGTCGGCTGCCGCGATAGGGCCACTGGCTGCCTTCTCGGGAGAAACGAATCTTTTCATTCGTCCGCCGTACGAGTTCCAGGTGGTCGATGCCCTGCTGACAAACTTCCATCTTCCGAAATCAACGCTGCTGGTGCTTCTCGCAGCCTTCGCAGGGCGTGAGCAAGTGCTCGCTGCGTATCACGCCGCGATTGAGGAGAAGTACAGGTTTTACAGTTATGGGGACGCAATGTTCGTTTGCGACGAGCGAGTCGGGAGTAGCAAATAGGGAGTCGTATTCCGACTGCATCCTACTCCCTGTTCCCTATTCGCTGGTCCCTTGGCCGATTACTTCCCCCGGCACTGTTCCGCCGACGTAGCGCCAGTTCTTCAGGTACGAGAGCAGATCGGCCATCTGCTGCACGTCGACATTCTTCTCCAGTCCCACGGGCATGAGTGACTTGCCGGTCGAGACGAGTTCGTCGATATCGCGACGCAGCAGGGTGACGTCTTTTCCCTCCGGTTGACGCAGCGTGACGGACGAACTGGTTTCGTTGGTGATGATGCCCGTGTGGATGCGCCCTTCGGTGTCGATGATCGAGTAGCCGAAGTAGTTGCCGTCGACAGCTTTGTTGGGGTCGAGAATGTTGGTCAGCAGTTGCTCTGGCGTCTTAGTGCGGGTATCAGAAATGTCAGCCCCCACGTTCACGCCAACGTCCCCCACGCGGTGACATGTCGCACACGTCTTCGCGAACACAGCCCGTCCTCGCTGGAGATCATGCGATAGCGACAGCGCTGGCTGGTAAAGCGTGATGACTTCCTGCCGATCGGCATCCACGTTCGACGCCAGCAGTTGGTTGGCTCTGGCCTTGAGTTCAGCGTCCGTCAGTCGGTCAACTCGCTGGCGAAACGTCGGGTCGAGATCGCTGACCGCAATACGTCCGGCGTCGATCTCGTCCAGCATACGGCTGATCCTCTCAGGCGTGGTCATTTCTGCAAGGATCGCATTCCGCACACGAGGCGTCCGGCCGTGGAACCCATCGAGCAGAGCATCGGTCGTCCGCGGATCGTGATGCTGGGCGATTGATTCGACTGCAGCGAGTGTGACCCTCTGATCGTTTTCCTCGTCAACAAGTTCTGGCAACACGGACGTCGCGATGTCTGTCGGTGAGTCGCCCAACACGTTGATTGCCTCGACCCGAATCTCCGGAGCAACGGAATTATCGGTTGCAATGCTCGTTGCCATAGTCATCAGTGCATCTATAGTCTGCTGACGGTGTCGTTCCAGGCGGTCCCCCGCCTGTCGGAGTCCCCGTGCAAGTCCGTTGAACAGAGCAAACGCCAGTCGTTGTTGCGATTGTGAGGCACCGGCTTCACCGGAGAAGAGTTGCGGTAAGACTGCGAGTATCTTGTGGATGTCTGGTTCCTGGTTGCGGGAACCAATGATCTGAGCATACTGCTCGATCAATTCCACTTGGTCTGCGACGTCAAGCACTTTCCCCATCGGCAACACATTGCCATCTCTCCATTCTTCAAGGACAAAAACTAGCAATTCTGGCATCGTCTCGACCGCACTGGTTGCGACCGCTGTGCACAACCAGTGGTCATCAGCGTGCTGAGCCACAACGGACGCAAGCGCCGGTGTCACAGCATCATTCTGAGGGAATGTCCCGATGCTCAATGCCGCTTGAAACAGCAATCGCTCGTCACTTCTGGGATCACCAAGGATCGCGACACACGAATAGCAATAGAGGGCCTCATCGGGAAACCGATGTTCGGCAAGTTTTAAGGCATGTTCCGCAACCCGACCGCTGTCAGTCAGTGCGACGCCGACATCATTCCCTGAGAGTTTGCCCAAACCATCCAACAGGGAAAGGGATTGAATGATCGTGTCATCGGAGATCCCTGAGAGTGCAAGTTCGGACAACAATGGGGCGACTGACTTGTCCTGACTCTCTAACAAAAGACGAGCAGCTGTGTCTCGCACCCAGGGATTCTGCGTCTTCAACAACTCGACCAATTGCGTGCCACTGGCCGATGAGAATGTTGTCGAGGTAACTTCTGGCTTTGCCGTCCGATGACGAGGAACGATGCGATAGATGCGACCGCGATCGCGACCGTTGGTGAGGTCGGACCGTTCCTTGAGTTCGACCGGCATGAACTCCGGATGCTCAATGACCGAGCGGTACATGTCAGCGATGTAGAGTGCTCCATCCGGACCGTGTGTGAGATTGACCGGGCGGAACCATTCGTCCTTCGTGGCGAGGAACTCAACGCCATCTCTTCCGGGGTGCGAGGTGAACGTCGCACCTCGGGGGCTGAGCACGTCACGGTGGATGAGGTTGGATGTTGGCTCGCACGTAAAACTGTTGCCGTGGTATTGCGAAGGGAGACAGCCGCCCCTGTAGATCAACAGGCCACAAGCCGCGGTGAACTGATTGGCATGCAGGTTGGACGTCGTCCAGATACGGCTGATCGGGTACAGCGTCGACTTCTCAGCAGCCGGGGAGACGTCCTCGTGAACCTTCGAGACCGCGAGAGACGGGTTGCGTTTGAGATAGTGGTCTTCGAGGACGATGTGATTGCACGGATTCCGATTACTACACACAAAGCGGTTGCCGTAGTCATCGAAGCACAGGCCGAACTGCCCCACCCCGGAGACGGACTCGTACGTTCCTGCCATCGGGTCGAAGCGAAAGTCGCGACCACTGAGCGAGACGGGTTGTGCATTCTCCTTCCAACCTTCACGGGCCGCGATGACCTCACCCCCACGAAGTCCGCTCGCTACATAGATGTGATTGTCCAGGCCAAGTGTGGGATGATTGGCCCGCAACTGGGGATTGTCCTTTTTGAACCCCTCGAACCAGATCTCCCGCTCGTCGGCTCGACCGTCGCCATCAGTGTCTCGCAGGAAGAGGACCTGTCCATTGGTCGTGACCAGCACGCCGTCCTTCCAAAGCATGAGGCCATTCGCGAACAGCAGCTTGTCAGCAAAAGTAACCGGGTCGCTGTATCGCCCATCGCCGTCCGCATCGCTGAGCACGCGCAATCGCGAGAGAGGCGGACCGTTCTCCGGTGGACCATTGGGGTAATCGGACATCTCGATCACCCACAAACGTCCGTCCGGCCCGAACTGCATCGCAACCGGATCGATGACATCCGGCTCCGCAGCAACCAGTTGGATTTGCACATCGTCCGGCAGCACGAACCGCGTCACAGCGGTCTCTGCATCAACCGGATCGGGACGCTGAGCGACGGTGTTGTCGCCCAAAAGACTCGAAACCGTCGAGAACATCAGAGCAAATACTATCAGAGCCGCGCCCGTCAGGAAGCGGCCGCTGGCAAGGGTGTATCGTTCAAAGAGCATTCGTGAGTGTGTGAACGGCCGCTTCCTGACGGGCGCGGCTCTGAATGCGCTCATATGTTCAACGGCTTCTCGCTCGTGTTGGCCTTGGTTCATCGATAGACTCATGGTTTCGATCGTTCAGTTTGACAGTCTCTCATCACAAGCATATCTGTCCGTTGCGAATGAACCAACCGGTCCGACAAGTCGGTCTGATGATCGCCCGTTTTGCCCTGTCTGCATGGGTGGGAGCTGCAGCTCTGTTTGTCATTAACGGCGTGCTGCTGGTGACGTCGCCGGCGTTCGATTCCGCAGGACGCGATCACATCGCACTGATTCGCTTTCCGCCCTACTACGTCACGGGAGCCGTTCTGATGGGGTTCACGTGCGCGGGACTTCTGGCTGCTCGCGGACTGACGGGGCTGACAAATCGTCGTTGGGCGACACTGCTCATCCTGACGCTTCTGGCCTCAGCGGTCATCCTGGGGGACTATCTGTGGGTCTATTCTCCCTTGGCGCAGATGATCACCCCGCCCGGAAGTTCCAGACCACAGGGGTTCCGCACGCTGCACTATGCGTCGGAAACGGTGAACTCAATCCAGGTTGCACTTTGTCTGATCGCAGCCATGATTGCGAACTGGCCAATCCGCAGTCGGTGAACGCATCTTCGATGAGTCGCTAAACGACCTGATCCCACCATTTCGGCTGCGATGGACGAATTCGCTTTCTGTGATGACCGGCGATTTTCACGGTCCGACGATGCGAATCTCATATAAACTTGGCCAGTTCTTGCCTGTGACGAACAGGCGTCCTGCGGACTTGTCGTAGGCGATGCCGTTGAGGACGTGCTCCTTGCTGGGCCGAGTTCGGGCCGGCCAGAGAAGGCGGAGGTCGAGCCATCCCAGCAGGCGACCATCCGTGGGTGAGATGCGGGCGATCATGTCTGAGTACCAGACGTTTGCGTAGATCTCGCCGTTGACGAACTCCAGTTCGTTCAGCTTGTCGATTCGACGGCGCCCGTCGTGCACTGTGATCCTGCGGATTTCTTCAAAGGTGGTCGGATCGAGAAACCGCAAACTGGCGGTGCCGTCACTCATGACAAGATGCGTCCCGTCATGGGTGAGACCCCATCCTTCCCCCTGATACTGGAAGGTTTTTTCGTAGTTGAAGGTATTGAGATCGAAAGCGTAGGCCCGTCGCTGTTTCCAGGTCAGCTGGACGATGGAGTCATCCCAGAGCGTGATGCCTTCGCCGAAGATCTTGTCCTGCAGGTTGACATGCCGCAGTACACGTCCCGTTTTGAGATCCACCTCTCGCAGGCTCGACTTGCCATATTGCCCAGTCCCTTCGAACAGTCGACCATTCTCGAACACAAGGCCCTGACAAAACGCCTCCGGATCATGCGGGAATGTGTTGACCACTTCGATCGTGGAGATGGGGACCGAGGACGAACCTCCCACGGCCATCATCCCGCCGACGGCACAGACCGTCAGAAATAAAGCACCAATGATGAAGATCATCCGTCGATCACGAGGTCGGAACGGTGCTTGCGTGGTCTTTGAAGTACCGGTCACAACGGGTGATCGCTTGTGAGGGGATCGGGTTATCACTGTCATCAGTCGTTGATGAAGGGCCGCATCCTGACGGCGCGGCTCTGATGGTCTGAGGAGCGAATGTGATTCGTGCTCCGGGCATTGTCCTTTGTCGGGGTCGATGCGCGAAGGGGGATTCTCAGTGGGTGACGACCAGATTGTCCCGATGAACGACCTCCGTGTAGGAGAGATCGCCGAGCAGGCTTTGGATCTGATCGCTGCGTTTTCCCGCGATTGTGGCCGCGTCACGGGAACCGAAGTTCGTCAGGCCGCGACCGAGTTCTCTCCCGTCGGGACCAATCAGCGTGATGATGGCCCCTTTCTCAAAATCCCCTTCGACCCTCGTGACCCCAATGGCCAGCAACGAAGTCCCGCGTTCACACACTGCGCGGCGGGCACCGTCGTCGAGGTGCAAGCGTCCGCTCGAAGGCATCGAATATCCGATCCAGCGCTTCCACGCCGGCAATGAGCGTCCTCCGGCGAGGAACAGGGTGCCGACCTCCTGCCCTGCGAGGATGTCGTCCAGAACGGTCGGACTGGTGCCATTCGTGAGGATGACGCTTTCTCCGACAGCCGTAGCCGTCTTGATGGCCTGAAGCTTTGACTGCATGCCTCCCGTGCCCCGTTTGCTGCGGGTGTCAGCCGCTTTCTGAAACAATTCGTCGTTCCATTCGTCGACCTGCGAGATGACCCGGGTTTGAGGATCATCCGGGTCACCGTCAAAGAGGCCGTCAACAACAGAGAGAATGACGAGCAATGGTTCGTTGAGCAGAGTGGTCACGAGTGCAGCCAAGCGGTCGTTATCGCCAAAGCGGATTTCGCTCACGCTGACGGTGTCGTTCTCGTTCACGATCGGGACCGCGTCATACTCAAACAGGGTATTGAGTGTGTTGCGGATATTGAGGTAACGGGATCGCTGTTTGAAGTCATTCCCGGTGCAGAGGATTTGAGCCGCGTGATATCCATGCTTGCGCAGGGCCTCGTCATACAGGCGGATGAGGTGTGCCTGACCGGCAGCTGCTGCGGCTTGAAGATGAGGGAGATCCGTCGGCCGGCCCGGAAGTTTGAGCAGACCGATCCCTGCACCGACTGCACCGCTGGACACGACGACCACCCTTCTTCCCGTCTGCCGCACGTGATGAATCTGCTCACACAACGTGGCAATGCGGTCGCGATTCAGGGAGTCGTCATCGCGTGACAGGACGTTCGTCCCAATCTTGATCACGAGGGTACGGGCCGCCGCAATGACTTCTTGCCGCACGAGGTTCTGCATTGTCGTCTCAATAGGACCACTGGGAGGCCGTCATCGTATCGAATGCACCTCATTGCGCGAACGACGAACCTACCCTGCAACACCCGTTTCATCCACCGGCCTGGGCGCGTCGGATCAAGAGGTTGCCGACAGATCCGGAATTGACGCCAGCATCAAGATCCCGGAAGCAATCCTGAGAGGACAGTCATTGGTCTCCCTTGTGAAGTTTCCGAGCAACTGCGAGGCCCAGCAGTCGAGAATAACCCTCTGCAAAGTCGACCTGCACTCTCAGACCGGACGGGGTCGTGTGGACTGCCAGCCGTGCGGTGTCGCCAGTCGAATCAGGGAAGGCTTCTCCCATGAGCGACGCGACTCTTGACGCTTTCTTCCCCTTGTGGGACTCAAGAAACTGGGTCCATCGGGACAGATTGATCGTCACGCTGAGCAGAGGACGTGCACTCCCGCCAGCTGCAGTCAGCTCGTGAGTTGATGCGCGAATGTCTTGGGGAGTGGTTGTTTCGCCAACTCGTGCCATTGCCGCTGAGAGGGCTGGAATGGCCTGTTCCTCACCCACCGCCAGCCAGAACGCGCCTCGTCCGGCTGCCAGATAGATGGCCGCCTGCTCGCCATACAGACGCCGATCGCGATGTCGGACCTTTTCGGGGATCAAGCGGTGAATCTCGACACCATCTGCCGAGGCAACATTCAGCTGAACTTCTCGAATTTCCTTAGCCTCGACAGCGAAGGGGAGCACCTGTCGCAGACAGGTCGCAAAGTTGTCGGCGTCGGCGATCCTGATCCCGCCCGTGAGCACGACACGGTCTTCTCCCTGAGAGAGGAGTTGTCCGAATAGATCAATGTGACCTTCGAGAACGGTCTTTTCGACGGAGTCGATCAATCCAAAGACGGCATTCCGGACCTCATCATCGGACTGGTCCAACTCCATCTCCACAGAATTCCGAACTGTCGACAGGATCTGTTGAGTGAGATCACGAGCTTCCTCGGGGAGCGTGAAGGAAGTCGCCACAGTCAACGGAGAGGGCTGACTGATGATCTGTTCAAAATGTGTCCCTATGCTGGTAATGGATGCAAGCAGCTGACTCAGTTTTCCAGTGGGGTCAACGGTCGACTCCACATTCAGGCTCAGCTCCCCGGTTTCAGCGACGAAGTTAAGGCCAGCGGACGTTGACTGCCATTCCCGGACAGATGCGGCGATCAGTCCGAACACATAGTTCGAGACGTTACATCGCAGCTCGTATTCCTCGTCGGACTCCTCAGGTTTCCTGGCCAACTCCTCGTCAGCATCCGCCTGAATCTCGCGTTGCACTTCCTCGAACGCACTCTGCGGAATGCCCGCGCGTCGCAACATCACGACAATGTCATTGGCATCAGCAAAGTCTCCCAGGAGAATGGCGGGATCAAGCGGTTCAAGTCTCGTTTGCTCAAGGTCCTGTTTCTTTCCCAGAAATACAAAATCGTGTCGGATCACGACCGGGAGTACGTCATGCTCTGTCTGCAGGATCAACTCGTCAGTCGATTTGTCACGCTTCAGACGCAACGACTCGCCAAACCTGATCGTCTTGAACAACTCATCAAGGTCCGTTGTCGGGAAGAAGAACACCGGTCGGACCTTGTCCGCGTCATCCGACTGAAAATACATCAAGGAACCAAGAGGACGATCGCGGTCGATGCCTCTGAGATCATTCATTCCACTGAGAAACCCGCGGATGAACTTGGCATAGTTCGGTTGTCCGATCGACTCCGCCAGGGCATCGAGGTCTTCCAGAAAACGATCGACGCTGGAGATGGCAACTACAGCAAACGGCGCGGATGCCTCAGCGACCGCAGTCTCCTCCGCCCGGACGGATTCTCCAGCGAAGCCAGTGGCCAGAATTGCCCCCAGGATCGCCCCGGAAAGGGACCCAAGCCGGAGTGGTTGACATGTTTGCCTGACTGCCAGATTCTGCACTTTCAGTCTCCCAGATGAGGCACCGCGAGCTGCGTCGATGATCGGGTAAATCGCCTCCTGCTGCAATTCACCCCACTGCATCTTACCCGTCGATCCTTCGTTCGGTTGCAGCCAATTCGTCCTTGGCAATTCCTAGGCATCGGACTCGCAGGACGCAACAATAAGCGATATTCAGCGTCTCGACACCGGTAATGATTGAAGAACCCACCATGAGCGTAAAATGGATTGCCGACCGCATGCATCAGATCGACGCCTCGGGCATCCGCAAGGTGTTCGATCTTGCAGCCAATATGACCGACCCCATCAACTTGAGTATCGGTCAACCACACTTTGACACCCCAGAGCCCATCAAAGCGGCACTCAAGCAGGCGGTTGACGGCGGATACAACGCCTACAGTCAGACACAAGGGATCAAGCCGCTGCTGGAGACGCTGCAATCTCACGTTGATCAAACGTATCAGCACGATGACCGCAAGGTGTTCGTGACCAGTGGCACGAGCGGCGGACTGATGTTGGCCCTGTGCACATTGGTCGGACCGGGAGACGAGGTGATCATCTTCGATCCGTACTTCGTCATGTACAAGCACCTCACGCGCCTTGCAGGGGGCACACCGATCCTTGTCGATACTTATCCGGACTTTCGGATCAACATCGACAAGGTGCGGGACGCAATGACCGATCGTACGAAGGTGATTCTGTTCAACAGTCCGAGTAATCCGACCGGACACGTCGCATCCGCCGAAGAGGTGCAGCAACTCGCAGAGCTGGCTGCCGAGCGGGACGTCGCGCTCATTAGCGACGAGATTTACCGCTCATTCTGCTACGACGGTGGCTTTGCATCACCGACTGCATGGAACAACCAGACAATCGTGATCGACGGCTTCAGCAAGAGCCACTCCATGACCGGCTGGCGATGTGGCTGGTGTCACGGCCCCGCGCATGTCATTCAGCAGATGATCAAGCTGCAACAGTTCACGTTCGTCTGTGCACCGCATCCCGTGCAGTGGGCCGCACTCGAAGCCTGGAAATATGACATCTCTTCGTTTGTCTCAGAGTACAAACAAAAGAGGGACTTCATGGTCAATGCGCTGAAGAACGATTACGAGATTCATGGCGGAGAAGGCGCTTTCTATTTGTTCCTCAAAGTTCCCCAGGGATCCGGGACTGAGTTCGTGAAACGTGCGATCGAAAACAACCTGTTGATCATTCCCGGCAACGTCTTCAGCGAACAAGACACGCACTTCCGTATCTCCTACGCTGCGGAAGAACGCACGTTGCAACGTGGAGTCGAAGTGCTCAAGCGACTTGCGCAGTAATTCGGTCGATCCAGTATCTCAGGGTGGCACAGACACTTCTGCCTAAGCCATATCGAGTCCTCTGCTACTCGGGTAGACAGGAATGTCTGCCCCACCATTCCTCTGGACTTTGAGAGTGCTCCGCTAGGTGTTGAGAGTGCACTTAGACGTCACGCACATCCTGCAACTTTCGACGTCGCAGACTGTGTGTTGATCCTTCTCGCATGCAAAACACACCGTGATCGCTGCGTCTCGTCCGGTGGGAATCCTGCCCAATCCGAGAGACGCGGTTTCTGATTGCTCTTCGGCGTGTACTGCGATTAGGGAACCACAACATGCTTGCGGGAAGACACTTGCATCGAATCTGAAAAAACTCAAAAGAAGTGCACTGATAGAGTTTGACGACCGGCGAATAGCCAACTATTGTGTGCTCCGTTGTGGGAAACAAACCCAATTCAAAACTCACAACAAAACTTCAGTGGGAATTCAACCCAATCAATTCGACGAAGGGAGTCTCCTGTCGAACGCGTCTCGCCAGTTACATCCTTTGCCGAAACGATGGCCGGTCAATCGGAAACTTTCATCACTGGAGAGATCAAACGCACGTTGGACGAGCGACATCGACTGACGTTGCCTCAGGAGTTCGTTCAGGCGGTTACCGACGAATCAGGAAACACAATTGTTGCGAAGGAGCGTTACGGTTGTCTCAGTCTGTGGAAGGCTGCTGACTGGCAGAAACGCATTGATGACGGCGTTTCCATTCTCCGTGAGAAGATCTCTCGCGGTCGTATGGAGCAACGCTGGAGTGAGGTTCAACGACTGGGAAGATTGCTGTCCACCCGATACCGGACAGTTCAACTTGCGAACCGCTCGCGGCTCACAGTTCCCGAGGGATTTCGGGAGTTTCTGGGAGTCACCGGCGGACAGGATGTGATGGTGGTGGGAGCCGTGATCTGCGTTGAGGTTTGGAACCAGGACGCGTGGCTTGCACAACTCAAAGATGACATGCCGGAGTTTGGTCCGCTGTTCAAGGAACTCAGCGAATAGCGATCATCACTGGCGTTTTTATTGGAAGGGAACGATCCAGGACACTGACGGAAATTCAGGCCCATGCCCGGTCCTTCAGGGAGAAGGGACGACTCACTCAGTACCCCTTCCACCGAGCACGCATACTCGGTATCCAAGGATGGCCGTCGGCAAGGAAGCCACCTTCTTCTTCCGCCGGGCATGGGCCTCTCTGTCAGTTCTGGATCACGACGGCATCCCTGGAAGCACCCGCCGATCACGGAACGCCGCGAACAATGTCGCGGCGACCAGATCGGCGGTCGTTCCCGGATTTCTGCGATGGCCATCCGCTCGCAGCCATTGATCCAGCCGCTGAATCTCGACCGCACCTGCATCGCTGAACGGCCAACCGGCTTCCAGCACTCGCTTTGCTCGCCATGCAGACTCTTCCGCAACCTGGACTCCGCACTTCCGCAGGATCAAGGTGTCGGGAAACTCCGCCATCAACTGGATATGTAATGCGATCACAGCCTGTTCCCAATCGCTTTCCCAGGGGTGTTCCAGCAAGGTCGAGATGCCGAAACGGAGCACTTCCTGAAAACCATTCGCGTATTGCTGAGCCACTCGGTCGCGGTCAGCTGCCATCTGCATGGCCTCACGAAGCGTGACGGTCGGTTGTTCCCCCACATCCTGCTCACTTGCAGCTCCCAGTCCCCCGGGATTCGCCATCGAAATCGCTTCATAGCAGGATCGTGCATCGTCGATCGTCAATCCTGAAAGCACCCGCTCGATCCCCTCGTCGAGTGAAGTTCCTTCTGGAACAGCGGCCAGAGGGGCGATGAGCAGGATGATCCCCAAGTTCGTGTTCTGTCCGACAGTCTGTCGCGTGGCGGCGACCGCTTCGAGGATGGCACGTCCCACGCCAAGCTGCCGTGATTCTGCGAGAATCGGAGCGACAGTCTCGGCGGATCGGACAAAGTCCTCGTATCGCACATCATCGAACGATGCATCAGGATGGACATTCCCCGGCTTGCGAGCCGTGGCTTCGAGCACACACGCTGCTTGAATTGAGTCGTGGAGATGCTTCTGCCAGTCATTCTCAGGAGTCATCGGGGTTCCTTGACCTCACGTCGAGTGACGGCGAAGATCGGCGGTCATCGCATCGCCCATAATTTCCGCACAGTATGCGGGATTCCCTTGAGACAGGAAACCGACCCTTGAGCCAGCCCTTTGATCAACATTCTCTCCGGACAGTCCATCTCGTTCCACTGACAGCCTACAACGAGGATGGCAGCCTCAACTTGGAGGCTCAGGCCGAGCACACGGCACGGATGTCTGCCGCTGGAATGCGAGTCTTTCTGCCGGGAGCGGGAACCAGCGAGTTTCACAGTCTCTCAACGGATGAAATCGTCGAGATCGTGCGCGTGACCGTCGAGGCCAGTCACGATGATGCGATGGTGTTTGCTCCCGTGGGCTTTCAACCTCAGCACGCGATCGAGATCGGCGAGCGCAGTATGGAACTGGGAGCGGACGGTGTGATGTTCATGCCCTTCGCCCACCCCTATCTCTGTGACGAGGGGGCCCGCGACTACTATCACTCGGTGATGGAGGCAGTCTCCGGTCCGGCACTGATCTACAAGAAAGGGGACATTCCGTCTGACAAGTTGCTCCTAGAACTCGCTGATCATCCGCTTGTCGTTGGAGTCAAATATGCTGTCAACAACATGCACCAGTTCCGGACAACCGTGCTGGCCGATGGCGGGCGCATCGAATGGCTGTGCGGCTCCGCTGAGCGTTTCGCTCCCTACTACATGCTCGCAGGCGCCCCCGGTTACACGACCGGAGCCGGCAACCTCTGCCCGCGTCTCACCCTGGCAATGCACGCAGCCTTCTCCGCTGGCGACATGACCGAAGGGATGCGACTCCAGCAGTTGATTCTCCCGATCGAAGATTATCGGGGCCGAGCCGGCGACAGCTACAACATCAGCATGCTCAAGCACGGCCTCAAACACCTCGGCCACGACTTCGGCCCCCCACGTCTGCCGCAGCGCCGACTCACTTCTGATGAGGAAGCAGAGATAGTGGAACTGCTCCAACCGATCCTCGCTGCTGAGAGCGAAATGCGACAGTCAGCCTGAAGACACAGGATTGTCGAATGTCGAAGAGTCTTAAGCATGTGTACTGGCGAACGTTGCTCGTCGTGATCATTGTGCTGGTGATCACTGCGGGAGCACTGATCGGCCGTCGTGTTCAATCCGCCCGTGAGTTAGAGCAAGTTGTCGCATCGCTCGGTGGCGAGGTTGAATACGCTGAATTCGTCTCTTACATCCCCATTTGGCTCGACGGTCGACTCTCCGATGAATGGAGAACTTCTCTACATGTTTTTGAGAGTCGACTCTGGAAACCAGCGTGGCTCAACTTTTCCGCTAAACGATCCACTCCAGATCCGCTAACGGACGAAGAATGGTTCGCAATTCACAAAGCACTTCGACCGTATCGACACCAAGTTGTCCGCATCGTTTTCGCAGGGTCCCAGATTGGGAATGAGACCGTTACGACTCTCCCGGAATACCCCAAATTGCAAAGCCTCGATTTACGTTTGACGAATGTTGACGACGGGTGCCTTGATGACATCGGGGCGATCTCGAAATTAAGCTTCCTTGAATTACACAGCGATGCACTCACTGCCGATGGACATGAACGACTGATCAAACTCAGAGAGCAACGGTTTTTCCAGGTCAATTCGAGAACCGACATTCTCATCAAGAATGGCTACTGACTTCTTGATGAATTCCGTAGATTTCCAGCCTGTGAAAACGTGTCCGCTAGCAGCCACGTAACTGGTCCTCAATTCTCCTGTGACATCGGCGGAATGGACAGACTGATGTTGAACCGAAAGCGACGACAGCTCTCGTGGATTTTCGTTGGAGGCGGTCTGGTTGCAATACTGATTGCAGTGATCATGGTCACTCTCCAAGTGCGTCGTACGTCGGAGTTCGAGCGGATTGTCCGAGGGTCTGGCGGTAACGTCATTTGGGATGATGCAGAAGTTATCCCCCGGTGGTTGCATGAAATCCTGCCAGATGCAGTCAATCATGCCTTTTTTGACCGTGGGGGCATCGACTTCACGATCGACATGACGACCGGCCGGTCTCCTGGCATCACGATCACGGACGCAGATTGGCTTGCTTAGCATGAGCAGTTGAGCCATTTCAGGAGTCGAGTGACAGCTGTCTTGCTGAAGGGCAGCCGCGTTGGCGACGAAACGGTAGCGACGTTGCACGAGACACCAAACATCGAAGCTCTGGACCTCAGCGACACTCTTGTGACGGACGAGAGTTTGCAAATTATCGGAGGCATGGCACAACTGCGAATCCTGTTTTTGGATCGCTCCAATGTCTCCGGGGTTGATCTTTCTGATCTGGGAAAGCTTACCCGACTTCAATACCTGGGGGTCACCGTCCTTGGCCTGACCGAAGACGCTCGAGCTGAACTCCAGAGGCAACTTCCGGAAGTCTCGATTTCTGATGATTGAGATGTCAGCTACCGAATCGTTGCAAGGCACACTCGTAGTCCTCGGGCGTGTCGAGGTCGAGATGGATCATCGGGTCGTTGACGGGCACTTCGCGAATCTCGGTCGTGCCGTCTTTCAGAAGTTGATTGACGCCCACATTGGCGGGCAACTCCGTCACATGTGAGGCGAGTGACCAGGGGAAGATGGTCGGGTGGCCGCGTCGGCCGTTGTGCGTGGGGACTGTGATTGACGTGGGTTCGTCCTGCCAACTGGTCACGAGTTGGGTGAGAGTCTGCGGAGTGAGCAGGGGGTGGTCACCGGGGATGAGGAGCCAGCCATCATTGTCGGTCGGGGAGTGACGTTGATTGATCGCGTCGAGGAGCACTTCGACGCTGACTCGCATTTCGGGAGGCGCTTCGCTCGGCTGAACGACCGACGCTCCGCAGCGACGCACTTCATCTGCGAGTGACTCATCTTCGAAGCGGACCAGAACGAAGGCGGTCTCGATGTCCGCAGATCGGAGGACCTGGATCAGTCGGCCGATGACGGTCGTGTCGCCGAAGGGGAGCAGGAGTTTGGGCTGCCCCATGCGGCGGCTGTGACCCGCAGCGGGAATGAGAGCGAACAGGCGTCTGGCGGACGTACTCACAAGATCAGCCCGATGTCGGCGGATAGCTCACTGTCACGCTCGTGCGGATCCCCCCACGCGGGGTGAAGTCGGCCACGATCGTCATGCGGCGCGGCTTTGTGACAGCCACGAGGTCGTCCAGAATCGTGTTCGTGACTGCTTCGTAGAACGCACCGTGGTTTCGGTACTGCTGGAGGTACATCTTCAGTGACTTCAACTCAAAGCACAATTTGTCCGGTACGTAGGAGATTTTCAGCGTGCCGTAGTCCGGCTGTCCCGTCTTGGGGCAGAGTGACGTGAACTCAGGGCAGATCGTGTCGATGACGTAATCACGATTCGGATAGGGGTTATCAAAGGTCTCCAGCGTGTCGCGTGTCGGCTCGGTCATTGTCAGATCGCAAGTGGCGAGGTGTTTTCAAACGTGCTCATCAGAGGACTGACGTCCTCCGCTCGCCCCTAGTTTACTAACGATCGGAGTAAATCACGACCGACTCTTCCTCATTCAGCGGACCCTCCAACTCTGCAGACGTCAACTGGACCCGGACTCGAGCATCATTGCCCTGATGAGCGGCTGAAAGGATGATGTCAAACTGCTCTTCACCATTTACATCCAAAGTGTTGAGGGCTTCGAACTCGATGGTATGAGCACCGACCACACGATGACTGACCGGGCCTTTCGCATTGACGAACTTCATTTCCGCGGGAATCTCGACCAAGGCTCGTACCTCTTTCGCAGGGGCTGTGCCTCGATTGCGGATCGTCAGTCTGAGGGCAACTTCCTCACCAACCGGGACAGGCTGTCCGGCATGGGCGACATCGATCGTCAATGAGGAGAAACCAGCCACAATCATCTGACTCGTCACTTCGGCCATGTCCTGACGAGTGTCAAACGCTTTGATGATCGTCGCCTTCTCTCCGGGGGTGACGGGTTTGACCTCCGTTTGGAGGTGCCGCTGTTGACCCGGATTGAGCCCGGCAAGTTGCCAGGTGATCGTGCGGGTTTGAGCGTTGTACTGTCCGTTATCGGAAGCACGGCTGAACTCGACGCCATCCGGAACCGTCTCCTGAACGGTGATGTTCTGCACCGGTTCGCTGGATTCATTGATGATTGAGTTGGTGAACTGAGCCGTGCGACCGACAAACCGGTTCGCCGGTCCCTGACGGTGCACCTTCAATCGCGATGTGAGCACTGAGACCGATTTTTGAGCCTCGATGGAAATGTCACCCTCGGCACCGAGGATAGCGCGGGTATCGAACTGTCCGGGTGCGACTGCCAGGAGTGTGAGATTCACTTCTTTCGACTCTCCCTTGGGAAGCATCCCCACTTCGTACTCAAGATCATCTCCGCGAGGATGCTGGAATCCTTTCGGGATAAGATTTCGGATATAGACACCGGACGCGTCAGCCGTTCCGACATTGGTCAGAGTGAATCGATAGGCGGCTTTCTCTCCAACGCGAACTTCACCGGGCCCCTGCACCGTCAGCTTGAGGTCAGGAGCGGTAATGTTCGTGCGGGCAGCGACCGCCGCTTCGAAGGTGACCGTGGCGACACTCCCGATCTGACGAGCTTCAATCGGGATCACCTTGATGCGAATCGTGTGTTCATCACCCGGCTTCATTGTGCCCAATTGCCAGTAGAGGTTCGGGTCGTTCTCGTCCTGTACGGCCTGAGGACTGGTCCCCTCAAGGCGTGATCCCTTCGGAATCATGTCTTTGACAAGCACATTCTCAGCGGGGGCTTGTCCAACGTTGCGGACCTTGATGCTGTACACCAGTGGCTTGTTCAGCACGGCGTCAGGAGGGGCGATCTTTTCGATAGTGATCTGCGCCTGCTGGGTGCCGGTCGGAGAATCATCCGAAACCGTGCCATAACCCTCGAACAAGTTCTGCCGGACGGGGGGAGTTGCAGGCTCGACAGGCGGTGTATTCTCGAGAGCCGGCTGATGATTGAACGGTTGAAGGTCCAATGATGGCGCGGTCTCCTCCGTGGCTGGGAAAGCTTCTAATGAAGGTGTCGCCTCGGCCTCGGGTTCATCCTCGAATTCGGGCATCAGCTGAGCGGAAGCCGGTTGAACCTGCGAGTCACGAATCGGTTGCTCTGCCGGGCCTCCAAACGGATCGAATTCCTCTGCAGGTCGTTCTTCCCGTTGAGGAATCGTCATCTCAACTCGGCCATCCGGCAAGATGGTCTGCTGAGGTTCTGACTTCGGTGTGAAGGAATTCCCAAACGGGTTGGGTTCATTCCGCGAGGGCAGTTGACCAGCGGGAGATCCGCTTCCATTCGCCTGAGGACGTGTTGACGCACCATTGTCGGGAAAGACCAGAAACGGATTTAGCGAGTGGTCGCGTGGAGCCGCTCGCTCCCCCGAGACTTGTGCGATTGCGTTCTTCAGCAGGTCTTCAGGAAGCATCGTCTCGTCGGCAAGCGTAGGCTCTTCCGATTGCGTGGAAGTCTCTTCGATGTCGGCAGTCTCTGTTTCTTCTGTAACGTCGACCGGAGGCGGAATCAGTTGCGGCTCTTCCTCGGCGGAGTCGACGGTCCTCAGCGGCGAGGGCTCGACCTGTGTGGGCAACCCAAGCAGATTGGGTTCGGCGGTCGGGTCACTCTCAGACAGAGATTCATCGAACTCGGGGAGAGCCTGATTTTCATCGGATGCTTGACCGTTTTCAGCAGGAGCATCAGCGAAGGGATCGAGCGATGCTGTCTCGATCGTTCCCCGGTTCGACTGATCCGCGATACTCGCATAGGACGCAGGAGCGACATCGCTTTCCGAATCGACAGCTGTTTCTTCCTGAGTGGGTTCGGGAGTCCGAGTGAAGGACTGCAGCAGATCGTTAAACGGGTTCGTCTCGGTTGTCTCACCGTTCGATTCCTCAAGCGGAGTGTCCGAACTGTCCGCAAGCGGTGGCGTGTCTGCAAAAGGATCGACGTTGTTGGATTCTGTCTCACTTTGAGCAAGGGTGGGGCTTGGCTCGGATTGACTGGGAAGGTCAGACTCATGGTTTGACGGAGGCAGAGACACTTCCGAATTTGAGGCAAGGTCTTCCAACAAACCATCCGGGGTCTTGAACGGTCCATCACCGGACTGCTCCTCTGCTCCCGTCTCCCCTTGAGCAGTCGCCCCGGTCTGCGTGAGGTTCTGCTGAGCCTGATAGACGACGAGAAAACCGGCTCCCATCACGCCAGCCAGAGCTGTCAGTTTCCAGAGTGTGCTTTTCATCGGAATCCTTTCCGCCACCAGAAGGTGTTTGCCGCTCCCACGGAAGTCATTCCTGACCCCGTCACAGGCACGTACTTTTCAGGCAATTTATGGTGTGAAACCGGGTTTCCCAATCCATTTTCGCCTGATGCCCCCACGAATAAGGGGCGTGTCATAGCAAATCGCAGAAACCGAGAAAAGACGAGTTCGGCAGATCCTGCCGATGATCCATTCAGGTCTCGTAAAGGATTCTTATTCCGACGGCGGCTCGGTATCAATGTCCTGCCACTTCATCGCCTGATCCATCGGCTCGATGCGGAGGACCACGTGTCCATCGTGAAAGAGACGAACCGTTCCCGTCGACTGTGAAACGGAGATCGCGATGGTTTTTGTCGCCTTGGAGATAGCAGCACAGGCCCAGTGACGAGCTCCTAAACCCTTGCTGAGCGTGAGATTGTCTGCCCGACCGTCGAGGATTCGCCCGGCAGACACGACCGTGCCGTCCGACGCAATGACAAATGCGCCATCAATTTGTGACAGTTCCTTGATGCTTTCGCGGACACGGGCTGAGCGAATACTGCGTTCGCTTTTGTTGTACCCTTTGAAGGGGTCGTGCACTTGCTCATGTGACATCTCGAGGACTTTGCGATGGTGTCCCACGGTGAAGATTGTGCCGACGGAACTCCCTTCACGCCCCTCCCGGCCAATTTCGACGGCCAAGTCAACCACACGCCGAAGTGTTTCCAGCGGGACCTGCGTTTCAAGTCGTTGCAGGTCGCGAGTGGTCAGCTTGGCCAGATGCTCGGACAGGTTGATGACGCTCAGCGAATCGAGATTCTCTCGCTCATAGCCCGGATAGACGGCGATGATTCTGGAGCCGGTCTGCATGAGATCGTCCGCGATGGCTTCCAACAGAGACTGGCTCAACTGGACTTGTCGGGTCTGGGGCTCGTTGATCAAGGGGACGAAATCAATTTCATCCTCGGTTGCCGCCTGCTGAACGTCATCCGATCCAGAAGCCACGACCAGACGAACTTTTTTGAGTTCCTGAGCGATCTTGCGGAAGTCACACGGACGGTCCGTGAGCACGAGCACCACGTCGACATTCAACTGTCGTGCAAGCTTCTCGGCAGCATCCAGGAGACTTGTCTCTCCCAGTGTCAACTCAGTCCGCTTCATCACGCTCGACCTGCTACGCCCGTCGATTAGACCATCTACGCGGAGTCAGTGTAGGCGATCGTTACGCGCGGTCAATGGAGTAAAAAACTCTCGATTACAAAGGCGATCAGCGTTGAATCCCCTTGACGTCGCGCGCCTGCTGGATCGGGCCAGTGCTCTCGGATTCAACGTAACGCTCATGACGGGTCGTGATGTTGCGGATGAACGAATTGGGCCCGCTGAAGCCGACCACTTTGCGGTCCAGACTGGTCTCTCGTGAGAGCAGGAGTCCACGTTCGATGTCGAACACGATCGTCCCGCTGGGGGTCTTCTGGATGAGCTGAGCTTCCTGCTCCGGTTCGCGGATCGGGGTGATGACGGATGTCTCCAGCTGAATCGTGGCCCGGTTTCCATCAACGGACTTCAATGTGTAAGTCCGTTGAATGGTCACGGCTTTTCGCAGTTGTTCATCCACAATAATTTCATCTTCGAACCGCTCTTTCCAGATGTCACCCATCGCGACAGGCTCATCAGGGAGCCGTACGAGCACATCCAGTTTCCCGGCATTCTTCGCGGTGACAGGTTGTTCTTTCTCTTCTGGCAGTTGCTGAACGGAGAGCACTTCCCCGACGGGAGAGACTTTCACGCGAATGTGTGGCTGCCCGATGGTGTCCGTGATTCCCTCGAACTCCGGCGGAGCGTCTTTCGTTTCCTGTGAGTCGAACTTGATCGCTTCGCCGTCATCGACCGCGGCCGACATGCGGACCCGGTCGATCGAGAGTTCGAGAACGCAGCTTCCGTTCAGGTCGGTCGAGACGACCTTGTAGTGCTTATCGGTCAGTTCGCTATGTTCGATATGCTGTTCCGCCCCTCCCTGATGCAGCTCGACTTCCGAGGTGTTTTCAACGCTGTACGCGACGTTTTTGGCGGCGAGGAACTTATATTGCAGGGTGTACCTCTGACTCGCATCGTCAGCGGCGATGTGAGTCGAAGTTGCCACAAAAAATACAGCGGATGCCACAAAACCCATGCAAACTCGCTGCCTTGGACCGTCGAAAATGTGCATCAGGTCGCCTCCTTGCAAATGGCCTGCCGTTGAATGGCCGCGGATCGTATCAAACCCGCGATTTCTCAGCGAGACGGATTTTGCAGTGGATCACGAGCGTGGGCGGCGGTAACGAGGTTGGCCGCTCCAGCCCAGTTTGCGATGCAAAACAGAGTAATAGCTGTGACTGGGAAGTTTGGCGAGTTGGAATGTCACCGCTGCCCGTCGCACGATGACCCGATCCTTGGGGCGAACCGGCTCCTTGATCTGTCCATCGATCACGAGCATCACCCCTTCGTCGACATGCGGGACGGTCATGGCATACTCGACGTCAGCCCGGTCGACGAGCGGGCGATTAGTGAGGGTGTGCGGGCAGATGGGGGTCACGACGAAGGCCTGCAGATCCTGTCGCAGAATCGGCCCTCCCGCTGACAGACTGTGAGCTGTTGACCCGACGGGCGTACTGATGATCAGTCCGTCTCCGCTGTAGGTTGTCACCTGTTCATCTCCAATCGCCAGTTCGACATCCAGCATTTTGAGAGAACCTGCTGAAGCGATCACCACCTCGTTCAGGCCGAGGTAGGTTTCCGATGTGCCATCCGCATGGCAATGTTCACACTCGAACATCAGATGTTCCACGATATTGAACTTTCGGTCTCTGACGTGAGACAAATTCTGCTCCAACTCTTTCCACGACAGATCTGTGAGAAATCCGAGCCGGCCCAGATTGATCCCTAAGATGGGGAGTTGATGAGTGCCGAACAATCGGCAGGCTCGCAGAATAGCACCATCACCTCCGAGCACGATCGCGAGTTCCGCTTCTTCGCGTTCCGGTCCGGGGTCCTGCGTCGTCGAGACTCCGACGACTTTCATGCCTTTCATTCTGGCCAGGACGATCTGCAAGTCTGCCAGCGCCGTCTGAACTCGTGACGATTGATCACGAGCCAGAATCAACAAGCGGAGTGCGTCGTCAGCCATCAGGATCAGCAGCAAGGTTGGGGGAACGGAAGAGATGTTGGATGCCAGCCAGTATACTGACGATCACACACCGTCGCCTACGGACAGTGCTCTGCTACGTGAAGAAAGTCAGTTGCGTGAATTATTTTGCCCACGGGATTCGCTATCTCGACCGACCCTATTTCCTTGTCGGGACGGCGATGCCCGATTTCCTGTCGGTGGTCGACCGCAGGGTGCGATTCCGATCACGGCATGTGGAACCGGTTGCCTCAGATCCTCATGCGAACACTTCCGAATTTGCGGCAGGTGTGCTCCAGCATCTGGAGGACGACCGCTGGTTTCACAAGACACGCGGGTTCTTCGAGGTGACGAGCGAGTTGACGGTTCTGTTCCGCAAACATGTTGACGGAGATGACCGCTTTCGTGCGTCCTTTCTGGGTCATGTTGTCACCGAATTGCTGCTTGATCGTGTGCTGATCGCTGATCATCCGGGAACACTCGACCGTTATTACGAGGCCTGGTTGCAGATTGATCGGGAACTGGTTCAACAGCTCGTCAACCGCATGTCTCGTGAACCGACGGATCGCCTGGCCGCTGGGCTAAGACTGTTTCAGGAGGAACGCTTTCTGTACGATTATGCTGACTCAGAACGGCTGTTGTATCGTTTGAATCAGGTCATGAAGCGCGTCAAGCTGCCCCCTCTCCCCGAATCGACCATCATCGTGTTGACGGAGGGGGAAAAGATCGTGCGTGACTGCTGGCGGGACCTGCTCCCTTCTGATCGTTTTGATCTCTCCCAAGTTTGACAGGCGTTTATCCCCCGATTGACCCTCATCGCCATTAAGGAAATCCTATGAAGTACGGCCTCAACCTGTTGCTCTGGACCAGTGATGTCAACGACAGCCTGTTTCCGTTGATCGATCAGATCAAAGGCTGGGGTTATGACGGCGTCGAGTTGCCCGTCTTCGATATGAACCTCACGAACTTTCAAGCGGTTGGCAAGCGGCTGCAAGAGGTCGGATTGGGGTCAACCGCGGTGACGGTTTGCACTCCGGACGAAAACCCGATATCGCCTGATGCGGCCATTCGACAGGCTGGGATCGATCGACTCAAGAAGGCGGTCGACATGTGTCAGGCTGCGGGGGCAACTCACCTCTGCGGGCCGATTCACTCAGCACTGGGGGAGTTTTCGGGTGAGGGAGCAACTCCGGACGAGTGGAAGTGGGGGCAGGAATCGCTCGCTAAGGCGGCCGACTACGCACAGCAGGCGGATGTCACTCTCACGGTCGAGTACCTCAATCGCTTCGAGTGCTACTTCCTCAACTGTGCAGAAGATTGTGCCCGGTTCTGCCGCGAAGTGGGCCACTCTCACCTCAAGATGATGTATGACACCTTCCATGCCAACATCGAAGAGAAGTGCATCAACACGGCTGTCAAAACGTGTGCCGATCAACTGGTTCACGTACACATCTCCGAGAACGATCGTTCGACTCCCGGTGAGGGAGGCGTGAACTGGGACGCGTCCTTCGCAGCATTGAAGGAAGCAAACTATGACGGCTGGATGGTGATCGAAGCCTTCGGTCTGGCTCTGCCGGATCTCGCAGCAGCGACAAAAATCTGGCGTCGCATGTTTCCCACGGAAGAATACCTCGCCACCGAAGGACTGAAGTTCATGAAATCGCGGTGGGAAGGGTGAGGGATGCTCAGGAATTGAACTTCTTTATTCCTGACTGTGGCGCCGAATCGAGTGATCGAGTGAGTGTTGACAGTGCACTCATGTAATCTCGGCGGGCCAGATGCTCATATCGGGGTCGGACATCGTCAGCAACGGTTCGGAGGGAGGCACGATCATGTCCTCTTTCCAGAACTGCTTGAGCTTGCGGACCAGCTTGAGAAACTTCTTCAGATCAACCGGCTTGATCAGGTAAGCCTCAACATTCAGGTTCTCGCTGCGGACAATGTCCGTCTGATCCGTCGATGCGGTCATTATCACGACAGGGATGTCTCGCAGATGTTCATCAGCTTTGATCTCCGTGAGAATTTCGCGACCATCCTTACCGGGGAGACCGAGGTCGAGCAGGATCAGATCCGGACGCGGGGCGCGGGCGAAGATGCCTTCCTGATGGAGGAAGGCGACAGCCTCCACTCCGTCCCGCAGCCAGGTCAACCGATGTTCAAACTTCCCCTTTTTCAGCCCACCCATGGCGATCTTGGCAGCAGGCACGCTGTCCTCTACCAGCAGGAGTTCCATCGGTCGACCGACTGTTTCTCTTTGCATCGCTATTGTCCCCGGGGTGATGCCCAGCGGCTATTGTATGCAAACCGGCCCCTGATACCAACGAAATCCACATGATCGAGAGAGATCACCCCCTCGATGGACGTCATCCATCAATCTTGAGTCACCGGGAATTTCCGTAGGGATCACCTTCCGGGTGCATCAGACGATTGAAGACTTCAGGATCAAACTGGTCAGGGTGATCTTCCGCGAGAATTTCCTCCAGAAACGAATCCTGCAGCGGACCGGTCGGCTGCTCGGCCGCTTCCCGAATCTCCACGGCTTGCTTGACCGGGTGCCCTTTGATGAGAGCGGCTCTGGCCTGCTCAGCTGCACACATCGTGATCCACTCGCGGAGGTTCTCCAGTTGCCGATCGGCTCCGGGCCCGATGAACAGGGACTTTGTTTCGCCACCATGTTGATCTTCCAATGCACGCATCAGCAGTTGGCTTCGTACGGGCTGCTGGGAATCGATCTCTCGCAGGACAGAAGACAGGTTTTGTTCGGTGAAGATACGAAATCCACTGCTCCCCTGCCGCACGATCGTCAGTCGAAAGTCATTCGTTGCGGCATTGCCATGACATTTTGCATTCCCGCATTTATTCATCAGCAGCGGCTGGACTTCCCGAACAAACCGCTGCACGACCTCAGGCGAGAGCCCGGCGGTCGACTCGGGTTCCTGCTTCTCGAAGGACGCACTCGCGGAACGAAGACGAGATTTCCAGGGTTGACCCGGAAAAGCAGCTTCTGAAGCACGTTCCAGGGGGCCTCGTGTCGATTGTCCGAAGCCTCCCGCCCCCCCGGGCGGTCCCTGCTCAAGCTCCCGATCGAGCTCTCTGAGAAATTGACGGGCATCTTTGCGCTCCGGTTCGAGAAGCAATGCCTGTTTGATTTCGAACTTGGCCGAATCGTAAAGTCGGTTCTTTCGGCACCATTTTGCCAGCGACAGATGAGTGCCCGCCGTTGGATTGGTCACCATCCGGCTGAGCTTGCGGTAAGCGTCAGGAAGATCAGCGGCCGTCACACGCACATGCTCATAAGGGATGACAGCACTGCCGAACTGTTCCTTCACCAGATACCCACCCGGCCGGTCAACGACGTCGCCGAGGATGACACGTCCGGTTTCCAGCACGATCACCTTCTGAGGTCGCTCAACGTTCGGGACGACCGGGCTGTCTTCTTCGCTTTCCGCCTGAAGAAAGGGAACAAGAGCGACTGCGACCAGCAGCGTCGCCACGAGGCAGAACAGCACTTTTCGTTCTCGGGGATGTGCCATTTGCCTCTCCGTGCCTCGATTCGCCCGCCCTGGAGGGTGCAGACCGTACGCGGAGGTCGTGAGCCCGTCAAGATGGAGTTGCTGCGGAGATAGCCTCCGCGACTGTCATGGTCCCTTCATACAGGGCTCGTCCGACGATAGCACCGACGAGATTCGGCTGTGTCGCCGCCCGTTTTGCCAGCTTACCCACATCCTCAATGGTCGTAACACCGCCCGAAGCAATTACGGTCAATCCCATGTCGGCCAGTCGAATCAGATCATCGACCGTGCCGTCGTCGATCCCCTGCATCATGCCGTCATTGGCAATGTTGGTATAGATGACAGCCGCCAAGGGGAGGCCGATGTATTGCTCGGCCAGGTCGAAGACCGAAGTTTCTGAGACGTCGAGCCACCCCTCGGTCGCGACCATTGAGTCCCGGGCATCCACCCCCAGGGCGACCCGATTCGGGAAAGCCTGCGTCATCTCAGCAAACCATTCCGGCTGCTTCAGCGCCTGCGTCCCAATGATGACCCGGTCGATTCCCACATCGTCCAGCATGTGACGCACGGACGTCTCGTCCCGCAACCCGCCACCCATCTGACAGGGGACGTCAACTGCCGCGACAATCTCGCTGATCACTCCATCATTGATCGGGCGCCCGGCCTTCGCTCCGTCCAGGTCGACCAGATGAATCCGCTCAGCCCCCTGATCGGCCCACTTCCTGGCCATCGCGACCGGATCATCCCCGAACACCGTCTCCTGAGCGTAATCCCCTTGCCGCAGACGTACACACTTGCCGTTTCGAAGATCGATTGCAGGAATGATTTGCATGATGGTCAGGGAATTGAAAGGAGGGAGTAATGACGAGTGGAGAGTAGCGAAGAGATCAGTCACAGGTCGAGGCTCGCGTGATGCGTCGCTGCGAAGGGGCAATCCGATTTGACCCAGGACCAAATTGCAGGTATTCTTGGAATGATAGTTTGAACCACGAATCGTGATCGAGCCACACGCATGATCTCCAACTTCGCCATCATCGTGATTATTGGAGACTCCGTCGCATCGCGACGCTGAGGTGTGGATCAAAGTTGAAAATTCCCAACCCTCAGGTCGCCCACCTGAGGGTTTTTTTGTGAGCCGTCAGCCACCAGCATTCAGCGGTCAGGAAAGTAGCGATGAAGGACTTTCGAGACTTGCAAGTTTGGCAGAAAGCTCATGGACTGACACTTGACGTGTATCGTGCAACGCAGACATTTCCGAAAGAGGAACTCTACTCCTTAACGAGCCAGTTAAGACGTTCCACCATGTCGATTCCCTCAAACATCGCGGAGGGATGTGGCAGAAGTGGCGACGCAGAATTTGCCCGGTTTTTGCAAATCGCGATGGGGTCTGCGAGTGAAGCTGAGTACCAGATCCTCCTCGCGACAGATTTGAAATACCTGACAGAAGATGACGGAATGAAACTCATTGACGGCACTCAGGAAGTCAAACGCATGATCTCCGGATTGCTACGCAGGCTCCGAAATGCTGAATAATTCTTCATTCACTGACCGCTGCTTGCTGAAAGCTGACAGCCCATGAATACCCAACTCTACGACACGACACTCAGGGACGGCAGCCAGGGGGAAGGAGTCAACTTTTCGATCCAGGATAAGTTACTCATCACCAAAATGCTGGACAGCCTGGGGTTCGACCTCATTGAAGGAGGCTTTGCAGGCTCGAACGAGAAGGACACAGAATACTTCCAACTGGTACAGGATCTCAAACTCAAGCATTCAACCGTGTGCTCCTTTGGGATGACTCGGCGCAAAGGCATCGGACCGGAAGCAGACGCCGGTCTGCGTGCAATGCTGGCAACAAACACCAGGGCCTGCACGGTCGTTGGTAAAACGTGGGACCTGCATGTCACCGAGGTGCTGGGGGTCGATCTGGACGAGAACCTGGCCATGATCGCAGACTCGGTCGGATATCTCGTCAGCCAGAGACGTCGGGTGATCTATGATGCTGAGCACTTCTTCGACGGCTACGCGGCCAATCCCGAGTACGCCGTCAAGACCGTTCAGGCCGCTCAGAATGCAGGTGCTGAGATCATAGTCGCCTGCGACACGAATGGCGGTTCGCTGCCGGAACGGATTGTCTCGACCCTCACGGCTGTCATGCAGGAACTGACGATCCCGATGGGCATCCACTGTCACAACGACTGCGATGTCGGCGTGGCCAACTCTCTCGCAGCCGTTGACGCCGGCGCCGTCCAGGTGCAGGGAACCGTGAACGGGATCGGGGAACGCTGCGGGAATGCAGACATCATCAGCGTTGCCGCCAATCTGGCGATCAAAAAGGGGCACAAGGTCCTGAGTGGGCAGGGGGTCTCACGTCTGACGGAGTTGTCGCGGTACGTCTACGAACTGGCGAACATGAACTTCCGCTCGAATCAGGCATACGTCGGTCGCAGTGCGTTCGCCCACAAAGGCGGCATGCACGTCCACGCGGTCAACCGCATCTCGCGCAGCTACGAACATATCGAGCCCGAACGTGTCGGCAACGAACGCCGAGTCCTCGTCAGCGAACTCTCCGGGCGCTCGAACATCGTCGCCAAAACGACCAAGCACAAACTCGACGAAGATCCGGCCCTGATGAAGGCCATTCTCGACCGCGTCGTCGAGTTGGAGAACGAGGGTTATCAGTTTGAGGCCTCCGAGGCGTCCTTCGACCTGCTCGTCAAGAAATGTGCACACACTTACGAGCCCAAATTCCAACGCATCCACTACCGCGTCAACGTCGAGACAGCCGGCCAGACCGACCCGCTCACTGAGGCGACGGTCAAGTTGAAGATTGATGGTGACGGTCCGATCAAGCACGAGGTCGCTGAGGGGGACGGCCCCGTGAACGCCCTCGATACGGCCCTTCGCAAAGCTCTGCTGGAAACCTACCCGAACCTCGAATCGATGCACCTGGTCGACTATAAAGTGCGGGTCATCAACTCGACCGAAGGCACAGCTGCCCGCGTGCGAGTCGTGATCGAAAGTGCAGACCAGCACCACGTCTGGAGCACGGTCGGCGTCAGCGAAAACATCATCGAAGCCAGCTGGCTGGCGCTCGTCGATGCGGTAGAATACAAGCTGTTTAAGGATGAAGGTGAGATCGGGACATCCTCCGGAGAGTAAATATGTCAAACACATTGGTCGATGAAGTCGCGACTGCGAAGTCTGCCACACTGGAGCCGATAACGGTCGAGCAGTATCACGCGATGATCAAACAAGGCATTCTTCTTGAGGGATCGCCCATTGAGCTGATTGACGGCTTACTCGTCCGCAAAGATCGTCGAGACAAGGGAGGCAACATCATGACGGTCGGGCCACGCCATGCGAGTACGATTATCCGATTGACACGAATACTCTCAGCACTTATCGACGGGCCGGATGCTCATACTCGCAGTCAGCAACCGGTCACTCTCGATGGTACCAACGAGCCCGAGCCGGATCTGTCGGTCGTTTCTGGAGATATCGATGAATATGCTCATCATCATCCTGGGCCTGGTGCCATCGCGTTAGTGATTGAAGTTGCAGACAGTTCTCTGTCGTTTGACCGAGGAGAGAAGTTCCTGAAGTATGCATCGGCTGGCATCCCCACCTACTGGATCGTCAACCTCAACAACGACACTGTCGAAACTTACACACGTCCGCAACCAAAACTTCGTACATATCAGTCAGACAGGCTGTACCAGCGTGGCGATAAAATATCAGTTGATGTCGTGGGAAAGACGATCGAAGTCGCCGTCGACGATTTCCTCGCCCAACCTCTCCCCTGACCCTCTGCGTCTCCGCGGCTTTGCGAGAGACCTCAGCACGGAAGCCCATTCTTCCCCATGACCGATATCCCCAAGCAGTATGACCCGGCTGATGCTCAGGCGAAGTGGTTTTCGTTCTGGGAGCAGCGGGGCGATTTCAATGCGGACCCGGACCCCAACAAGCCGTCGCATACGATCATGATCCCGCTCCCGAATGTGACGGGGGCTCTGCACATGGGGCATGCCCTCAATGGGACGTTGCAGGATCTGATCACCCGCTGGAAACGGATGCAGGGCTACGAGGCGCTGTGGATGCCGGGGACCGATCACGCGGGCATTGCCACGCAGGCGGTCGTTGAGCGGCGAATGCTCGAAGAGGAAGGACTCACGCGGCACGACGTCGGTCGTGAGGCGCTCGTCAACCGCATCTGGAAGTGGAAGGACACGTACGAGAAACGCATCATCGCACA